>CAYTFZ010000052.1:0-17967 GCA_964437215.1 uncultured Melioribacteraceae bacterium
CTTGAGCGAGTGACGGGGATCGAACCCGCGACATTCAGCTTGGGAAGCTGACACTCTACCAACTGAGTTACACTCGCAATTTTTTATTCTTAAAAGAACTTTCAAAATCTAATAAAAAAAATTATGTTGCTCAATAAATTAATGCTAAATTTCTATTACAATGCATAAAGTTAAATTTTGTTTTAATTTATAATGCTAATATTTTTAAGCAATCAATGTTTAATAAATTTTTAGGAAGTATAAAAAATTATGTGCTTCGTTATTGACTTTAATAATATTTTACAGAAAACTTTCGAATAATTTGAACAACATTGCCAAAATATAATCTGAATAAATTCCACATTGATTTTTTTAATTCTTCAGCACTATTTTTTCACTAAACTAAATTCCTGTCCGGTGCCGGTTGAATTGCCTGTCTGCAGTCTGCAAAAATATATACCTCTTGGAAAACCTGAAGCATCCCGCTTAACCTCGTAATTTCGGCAGGTTGCTGCGTGTTTAAAAGTGTTGCTATTTCCTGGCCGGGTTTATTAATGTCTTACGCTCAATTAATTATTTTGAATTTTTCTCTGCATCAAAATGTTATTAAGTTTATGAAAACATTATTAATCATATTATTATTTTTTTCAATTTTAACCGCTCAGGAAAAAAAGAAGATGAAATTAAATAAATTAACCGCCGAAGAGGAACGGGTAATAATTTTCAAGGGAACCGAAATGCCGTTTACCGGGAAATTTGAAAAACACAAAGAAAAGGGAACCTACACTTGCAAAAGATGCGATGCGCCTTTATATAAATCGGCAGCAAAATTCGAAAGCGGATGCGGCTGGCCCAGTTTTGATGATGAGATAAAAGGATCTGTAAAAAAAGAAAAGGATGCAGACGGCAGAAGGACTGAAATATTGTGCGCAAATTGCGGCGCCCATCTTGGGCATGTATTTTATGGCGAACAGTTTACCGAAAAAAACACCCGGCATTGCGTCAATTCTATTTCACTGAATTTTATCCCCGAAAAAAGTGAAAGAAAAACAGAAACTGCAATATTTGCTTCGGGCTGTTTCTGGGGAACAGAATATTTTCTTAAAAAAGCAAAAGGAGTGGTTTCTACTGAAGTCGGTTATACAGGAGGCAAAACTGAAAATCCTGACTATGAAGAAGTATGCACCGGACGAACAGGGCACGCTGAAGCTGTAAAAGTAATTTACGATCCTTTAAAAACCAGCTTCGAAGAACTTGCGAAATATTTCTTTGAAACTCACGATCCAGGTCAATTAAACAGGCAGGGGCCCGATATAGGCGAGCAATACAGGTCTGCAATTTTTTATTTATCTGATGAACAGAAATCAGCTTCCGATAAACTGATAAAGCAGCTAAAGCAAAAAGGGATTAAAGTTGTAACCGAAATTACAAAAGCAGGAAAATTTTGGAAAGCCGAAGAATATCATCAGGATTATTACGAAAAGACAGGCAAGTATCCCTATTGCCATAAATACGAAAAGAAATTCTGATATATCAAATTCAAGGATTAGTTTTGAATCTTACATAAATTATTGTTTTATTTGTTTTCAAAAAACTTGCAATACTATTCAATAACTAATAGAGGTGTTATAATGTTCAGGAAAATTTCGGCAGCAGTTTTTTGTTTTATGTTATCTATAGGCGTTTTTGCTCAGTTCACGCCCGAAAGACATTATTTAGGACCCAGCGTAGGTTTATCATTTTTGGGTTCTGCTCCGCAATTGGGAGTAAATTACGAATACAGTATGGTTGTGCAGGACTTTGGAACTATCGGAATCGGCGGAATTTTCCGTTATTGGGGTTACAGCGAAGATTATTACGGCGGAGAATGGAGTTACTCGAATGTTATGATTGGAGCTCAGGGAAATTATCATTTTAAGCTGAATACCGATAAATTTGATCCATGGGCAGGACTTGTGCTGGCTTATCACGGAGGTTCTGTAAGCTGGGACGGACCGCATGCCGGTTATGCTTCTCCAAGCCACGGAGGTTTTTTCCTCGGTCTTCAGGGCGGAGTAAGATATTGGTTTACGCCGACTCTTGCAGGAACTGCACGTTTGGGATTTGGAACATTAAGTTACGGGTCTCTTGAAGTAGGCGTGGATTTTAAACTTTAATAAGCATATATTTTTAAAGGCAGCCTTAAAAAGCTGCCTTTTTCATCAGTTATTTACAACTTAGCATTTTTTTTATTTTCAGGTTTTTCCGGAACAGGATCGAAACCGCTGCCTCCCCAGGGATTACAGCTTAATATTCTTTTAATCCCCAGCCATCCGCCCTTTATCAACCCGAAACGCTGCAACGCTTCCAATGTATATTGTGAACAAGTAGGCAAATATCTGCAGGATGACGGAAATAAGGGCGATATTGCAATCTGATAAAATCTTATTAAAAGAATAAAAGGATAAACAATTATTTTATTGATTTTTTTCATCCGTTCAATTTTATATTTTTATGAATTGAAAATTACCTTTTAAAAAATATAAAACATAATTCACAATGTGACTGAATATATTTTATTTTTGATAAATTAAACATATCTTTCAGATAAGAAATATCATTACTGAGGAAACTATGGCTCAGCAGAAAATTAAACAGGCAGAAATACTAATTGTTGACGATACAACGGTAAATATAGAATTTGCCAGAAAAAACTTAAAGGAAAACGGTTTTTCGGTAGATTTTGCTACAAGCGGCGAAATGGCTGTTGAACGGGCAAAAATTACCCTGCCCGATTTAATACTGCTTGATATAAATATGCCGGGTTTGGACGGATACGAAACCTGTGAAAAACTAAGGCAATATCCGAAAACAAAAAATATTCCCATTATTTTTATGACTTCGCATCTCGATAATACTGATACCGACCGCTTTATCAATTCCGGCGCAATTGGTTTTATACGTAAACCTCTCGAAATAAATGATATGCTTTTAAGCATTTCCAAAGTGCTGCCTATTCCCGGTCAGCCGGATGAAGAACAGGAAAATGATTCAATGCTTGTTCCGGGAGAAGAAAAAAAAGAAAAAGAATCTACCAAAAAGAACGAATTTAAAATCAGTTATCAGTACCTTTCTCAGATATCGCACGAAATAAGAACTCCTCTTAGCGCATTGCTGAACTTTGTAGGGTTAATAAAAGACGAGTTTAACAACGAAGAAAACAGCGAATTCAATGATATTTTTGAATCAATTAAGAGCGCAAGCAACAGGCTTACCCGCGCTGTTGAAATGTTCATTGATCTTACTGAAGTTAAATCCGAAAATTACAATTTCCATATAGAGACTTTAGATTTAAAAGACCTTATTGAAGCAGTATTTAACGAACTTTCGCAGCTTGCCGATTCCAAAGGTCTGGAAATTGTTACCGAAATAAATACAGATAAAACAAAAATTGAAGGCGACACTTATTCAACCTGGCAGATATTAAGGAACCTTGTTGACAATTCCATTAAATGTTCGATTAAAGGAAACGTATATATTAGGGTTTACAGAAATAAAAAGGACAAACTTGTTCTTGAAGTTACCGACAGCGGCGTTGGAATTGAAAAGGAATATATTAAAACACTGTTTGATCCTTTTTCGATGGAGCAAGGAAATTACCCTTATAAATTTGAAGGAAACGGTTTGGGCTTAGCGCTTACCCGCCAATATTCTATTCTTAACAAGGCAGACATTGAAGTTGAAACCTCGATGGGAGAAGGAACAACTTTCAAAGTAATATTTTCGAAAAGCTGAACTTATTTCTAAACAAAATATAACTTTAAGTGTTTTTAACAAATAACTATTACTTAGCCGAATCGAAAAGCTATTTTAAGTTTTTCATCAATCATCTTGATGATGATTTTACCGTTGAAACTGAAGAAATTAAAAACAGCATTATTTCTATATCCGATACTTTCGACTGGCGGATTTTCCGGAGCGGAAAGGCGCTTATTTTTTCGGGCAACAATTACCATTTCGGAAGTCAGGAAACGGGATATTCTTCGCATAAACTGAAAAAGAAAATTGTTTTTGCCGAATCCATTGCCGAAACCGGGTTTAAGAATATTTTATCTGCTGTTACAGGCTGCCGGCGTCTCTGCCGCAATTTCCGGTTCAAACAAAAAACAACAGTTTTTAAGGTTCTTAATAAGGACGGGAAAACAATAAGCCGGCTTCATCTTTACGAGTATGTTCCTTTATTAAAAAGCCACGGAACAAAAACCGCGTTTCTTAAAATAGAAAAACTGAAAGGGTACTCAAAATACTCCGAAAAGATTGAAGCTCTTACTTCCGAGTATTCAATTTTCCTTTTCAGAGGCAACTGGACGGAAAATATTATTTCCCTTACCGGTAATGTTCCCGGTTCTTACTCTTCGAAACCGAAATACGAAATTGATGCAGATATGCCGGCTTGGCAGGCAATGAAAATAATTTACGGTAAATTGTTTGCCAATATGAAGCTGAATGAAGAAGGGATTAAGAAAAATCTTGATCCTGAATTTTTGCACGATTTCCGCGTAGCAATCCGATGCACACGTGCAGCTCTTTCGCAGATAAACAAAGTATTCCCGAAAGAAACGCAAAACCATTTCAGGCAGATTTTTAAGTATATTCAAAATACAACCAACGCATCGCGCGATATTGACGTGGACATCCTGAATAAATCGGATTATAAAAATATTCTTCCTCTTAAAATGCATCCAGGGATTGATCTTCTCGTAAAATATCTAAAAAAAGAAAGATCGAAAGAACAGCAGAATCTTGTAAGAATGCTTCGTTCTGAAAAATACATTAGGGCAAAAAAGGAATGGATGGATTTTCTTCAATCGGTAAACGAAAACATAAGCGATTCGGGGAATACATTTTTAGAAACGCGCGCGCTTTCGGTAAAAAAAATTATTACGGCCTTAGAAAAAACTATTAAAGCCGGCGATTTGATTGTACCTAAATCACCCGATGAGAAATTTCATAAATTCCGGATTTCTTTGAAAAAGCTGAGGTACTTGCTCGAATTTTTTTCGGGAATTTATCCCGAAGAGCAAATGAATATTATACTTTACAAGATAAAAGCTCTTCAGGATAATCTTGGCGAGTTTAACGATCTTTCAATTCAGCAGCAAAAACTTACAAATTATCTTACGCGGATACGGCCTAAACCTGAAACTGCGAAAATAATTCTTCCTGCTGTAGGAGGATTAATTGCTGTAAAATCACAAAGAAAAATGCAAGTTAGAGAAGAATTTTTTATCTTGTATTCCCAGTTCCGGAAAAAGAGGAACATAAAAATATTTTATGACGTTTTCGGCAAAGGATAAAAAGTGAAAGTTGTAGCTGTTTACAGTATTAAAGGAGGTGTCGGCAAAACTGCTTCTTCAGTAAATCTTGCTTATCTGGCAGCCCGCGCCGGTTATAAAACTCTTCTTTGCGACCTCGATCCTCAAGGTTCAACTTCGTATTATTTCCGGATTCGTCCTTCGAAAAAATTCGATTCGGGCAAACTGATTGATGAAAATAAAAATATAGAAAAATATATCAGGCAATCCGATTTCGATAATCTGGATATTCTTCCTTCCGATTTTTCGTACAGGAATCTCGATTTGCTTTTGGATAATGAAAAAAAATCGAAGAAAAAATTAAAAAGCGTACTAAAAAATCTGAAAGGCAATTACGATATAGTCTTTCTGGACTGTCCCCCGAATATCACGCTTTTTTCGGAGAATATTTTTAATGCGGCAGATATAATTGCAGAGCCCTGCATTCCTACTACATTATCAATTCTTACTCACGAAAAACTTTATGATTTTCTAAAAGATTCGGATTTTAATACAGCAAGACTTTATACTTTTTATTCGATGGTTGAACTTCGAAAGAAAATGCATAAAGATATAATGGAACAAAATACTGATAATTCTAATTTCTTAAACAGTTTTATCCCTTACTGTTCCGATATCGAGAAGATGGGAATTCATCTGCAGCCCGTTTTTATTTTTGCCTCGTCGGGCAAGGCAGCAAAATCCTACGAAAAACTTTGGAACGAATTCAATAAAATTTTATTCTGATACTTAATATTTAGTATGCTGATGAAAATTCCCGAAATTTCAAAATTAAAAAATCCGCTTTCTAAATCCTGCTCGATGATAGGGAAAGATGAATATTTTAATGCTGCAGTTTTAGTTCCTATTATTACGATTAAAGATTCGTATCATCTGCTTTTTCAGAAACGCGCTGTAAATATCCGTCAGGGCGGCGAAATCTGTTTTCCGGGAGGCGAGTTCGACAAAAAATCCGATAAAAATTTCATAGATACAGCTCTCCGCGAAACATCGGAAGAACTTGGAATTCCGGCTTCAAAAATATCGGTTATCGGGGAAATGAATTTTCACGTTGCGCCGTTCGGAATTACCGTAGATCCGGTTCTGGCATTTCTTGATATTTCTCTTGAAGAAATCAAGATTGATAAAAACGAAGTAGAAAGCATTTTTACAGCGCCGCTGGAATATTTTATAAAAAACGAACCCGAAGTTTATTATTCCCGCACATTAATTGAGCCTTATTATTTTGATGAGACAGGAAAGAAAATTGAGCTTCTGCCTGTTGAAAAACTCGGGCTGCCATCAATTTACGGCGAACCAAGAGAAGGCAGAAAATTCAAAGTTTATGTTTTTAACTTCAACGGTTATAAAATATGGGGTATAACGGCTGTTATAATCAAAGAATTAATAAGAATAATTAAATCAGAAATTTAATTTACAAGTGGTCAGTTAAAATAATTTTTATTAACTTTGTATAAATTTTATAAATGGTACAAAATTGTTTTCAAAAGAAATTGCTGAACAAATAGCCGGTCATAATTTAACGCCGGAAGATATAGAAAAACAGCTTTCGTTTTTTAAGCGCGGATTTATTCCTGCACGTCTTGTGCGCCCGGCAACAATTGACGACGGCATTAAAGTTTTAAAATACAATGATTTCGACGAATTGGTATCGTTTCACCACGAAGCTGCCGATGCCGGAAGAATTATGAAATTTGTCCCTTCATCGGGAGCCGCAACCCGTATGTTCGAAAAGCTTGAAACCGCCCGAAAAATCGGTAATTTCAAGTCTCTGGAAGATATTCAGAATTTTGTAAATAATGGCAAAATAGAATTTCTGCCTGTCCTCGATTTTTTCAAGAAGATGAGCAGGTTTGCATTTTTTGACGATATAATTGCAGAATATAAAAAACACCGGAAGGCAAAGGGTTCTCGGAAAGTTTACATCGAATACGATGATCTGCTCGACTTTTTAATAAGTCCCAAAGGATTAGATTATTCCGATAAGCCAAAAGCTCTTGTAAAATTTCACAAATACGAAACTCAAGTCCGCACTGCTCTCGAAGAACACCTTGCCGAAGCAATCGGGTATTCCTCCAATTCGAAAGGAAAAATAAACATTCATTTTACAATCTCTCCCGAGCACATCGGGGAAATTGAAAGCCACGTTGAAAAAGTCCTGCCTTTTTACGAAAGCGGCGGATATAAATTTAGCGTTACATATTCGGTGCAGAAAAAAAGTACAGATACAATAGCCGTTGCTATAAACAATGAACTTTTTTTGGATGAAAACGGCAATCTTTTATTCCGCCCCGGCGGACACGGAGCCTTGCTGGAAAATCTGATGGAAATAAACGGCGATATTGTTTTTATTAAGAACATCGACAATGTTGTAACGGAAAAAGTATTAGGCTCCACAATTCTTTATAAAAAACTTCTTTCTGGAAATTTGATAAAAGCGCAGTCGCGTATTTTTAATTACCTTCGCAAAATTGCCGGCGGAACTCTAAAAAAAGATGAAATATTTGAGATGACTGAATTCGCTGAAAAAGAATTATTTATTCCCAAACCTGCTGATTCCGGTTCAGACACAAAAGGATTGCTCGATTATTATTACAAAAAACTAAACAGACCAATCCGCGTTTGCGGAATGGTGCTTAATCAGGGTGCTCCCGGAGGAGGACCTTTCTGGGTTAAATCTGAAGATAATTCGGTATCATTGCAAATTGTAGAGAGCGCGCAGATTGATAAATATAATTCTGAGCAATTTGAAATTTTCAAAAAATCCACGCATTTTAATCCTGTCGATTTAGTTTGCGGCATCAGAGATTTTAAAGGGAATCCTTTTGATTTAAGAAAATTCCGCGATGAAAATGCTTTTTTTATTTCAGAAAAGACTAAAAACGGCAGCAGACTGAAAGCCCTTGAACTTCCCGGACTTTGGAACGGCAGTATGGCAGACTGGATTACAATTTTTATTGAAGTGCCAAAAATTACTTTCAGTCCCGTTAAAGAGGTAAACGATCTCCTTCTTCCGGAACATCAGCCTTAAAAATGTGGAATTGAAAAATATTTTTCCCAAACACACAGAATCTTTTTTTCTTATTAAAAAGGTCCGGATTTTCCCAGTATCTTTCAGCTTCTTCAATGCAACTGACTGCTTTTTCCGAAAGCTCTTTGTAAATATTTTCATCAGCTTTTTTGATAAGCTTATACTTTTCCGGCAAGTTTAATTTTTCTTCCGGATTAACAGCAATTATGTTTTTCCTAAAAAGAGTTTTCTGCTCGTATAAATCCCAATAATAAAACCAGGTATTTGCTCCGGGAAATCGTTTTCGGAATTTTGCATCTGCAACGGTTAGTTTTCCGGGAGCAACACCTTTCCGCCAGTGGAAGACGTATTTATCAATTTCGCCGGTAAGAATAAAAGAAATTTCCACAATAAAGCCGCCGCCGTATTTATCAAATTGAAACATCAGCAAATCAATTTTATCGTCCGATATTCTTCTGAAATGAGGAAAGCTGCCCTTAAACCCTTTTTGTTTAAGAACAGGGATAGCTGTCTTTTTTAATTCTTCCGTCATTAATCGGCGGTCATCGAACATAAAATTCCACTCTCCTTTTTGCAGGACTATTGAATATTATTATTCCCCAATGCAAATCAACCGTCATTAACGGTTTCAATTCGTGTTTCATATTTTTCACGAAAAAAATTTATGTACTTTTCTCTTGAAAGAAAAGTACCATCCCGCTAAATCGGGACAAGGCTGCAATTAGAATTGCCTGAACCTGATTCAATAAAGCTAAAATAAAATAACTCGCCCCGGCTCTGTTTATTTTTAATTATTTTTTAACGTCGGGTCTCATACAGATTTTATTTTAACTGCGTTACGCTTTATTTCATCAGCTTCATTTCGGCAATTCAATTTAATGCCATTTTTAAAATCTTATACAGTTTTTGTTTTGTTTTTGAAATGACCTTAGAAAATTGCCGTTAAAAAGTCGATTGAGCAAAACGTCCCGCAGGGAAAAGAAAAGCTGTTTGATCCCGCTATCTGCGTTTTTAAGTAGAATGCGGGAGAGTTCTTTTCTTTTAGTTTTGCGATTGAGACTTTAGGCAAATTTTCTGCGGTCTTGATTTTTTGGTTCTTTTGTATCAAGACAAAAGAACAAGTAAATACGACCCATCCTCCGCTTCCTGCCTGCCGGCAGGCACGGCGCTGAGGCGAGAAGGCTTTTTTATTAGATTATTTAAATGATTGAACTACTATTATATATAAGATATAGCACTCTAAAATAAAAAACAATAAACTAAAGTATATGTATAATAATCTTTGTAAAAATGTCTTTTCAACAAATTTTGTATAATACTTTTTTCTGAAATTCTTATTAAACAATAATCCCCAGAATGTATATGTATAATGAAAATAACTTAAAACATCAGAAATAATATCAAATAATTGCGACATAATTAACGTCCAAAATTATTATTCTGTCATACTTTATCTCGTTACTAAACCCTTTTTGTTTAAGAACAGGGATAGCTGTCTTTTTTAATTCTTCCGTCATTAATCGGCGGTCACCGGACATAAAATTCCCCTCTCTTTTTTGCAGGACTACTGCATTTTAATGTTTTGGGATTTCTTAAAATCCTCATCCGCTCCTTTTTTGTCGCCGGCTTTCAGCTTTATTTTTCCGCGTAAGTTCAAAACGACAGTATTAAGTGAATCGATTTTAAGTATTTCGTTCAAATCGGAAACTGCCTCCTGGTAGCGCCCTAAAGTATCGTAGAGGGCAGCCCTGTTGTAATATGCCGGAAGAAGACGCGGATTTGTTTTTATTGCTTCATCATAATAGAATAAAGCCGAATCATTCTTGCCTTGTACAAAAAAAAGATACCCGAGATTAGAAATTGCATCAGCATATATAGGTTTAATTTTAATTGATTTTTTAAAATCCGATTCAGCTTTTTCAAGGTCGCCGAGTTTGAAATAACAGCTCCCTCTGCTTTCGTATCCTATAAAATTATCTTCTTTTATTTCTATTACTTTGCTGTAATCCTCAGCGGCTCCCTGATAATCGCCCAGATTAAATTTGCAGCTTCCGCTGGAAAAATATGCCAGATATTCCTCCGGAAATTTATCGGTTATTTGTTTATAAAAAACTATTGCTGAATCGTACTGAGCGTTCCGGTATGCTTTTTCTGCAGCGCTGTAATCCGGTTTTTCGGCAGGCTTTTCGGTGCACGATAAAATCATTACTGCCGCAACAATCAGATTTACTTTTATAGTATTTTTCATAATTTATCACTTTCATCATAATTCAGTACAGGTCTCAGCCATTTTTCAGCTTCATTAATGCTTATCCCTTTACGCTTTCTGTAATCGTCAACCTGATCTTTCGATATTTTCCCAGTAGTAAAATATTTCGCTTCCGGATGCGAAAAATAAAGTCCGCAGACCGAAGCAGCCGGATTCATAGCCAGATTTTCGGTAAGAGTAATGCCGGTAACTTTTGCAGCATCAAGCAGATTGAATAGTGTAATTTTTTCTGTATGATCAGGCTGGGCTGGATATCCGGGCGCAGGTCTTATTCCTGCATATTTTTCTGCTATCAAATCATCATTTGCAAGATTTTCATCTTTCGAGTATGCCCATATTTCTTTCCGGATTTTCTCGTGTAAAAGCTCGGCAAATGCTTCTGCAAGTCTGTCTGCAACCGCCTTTACCATAATGCTGCTGTAATCGTCATTTTCTTTTTCGTATTTCCGTATAAGATTTTCAATACCGTTCCCTGCTGTAACAGCAAATGCTCCAATATAATCATTCTTTCCCGATTCTTTTGGAGCTATAAAATCTGCAAGTGCAATGCTCGGATTGTTTTCAGATTTTTCATATTGCTGGCGCAAAGTATGAATTAATGCGCGGCTGCTTTTGCGGTTTTCATCAAAGTAAATTTCTATATCGTCTTCGCCTATTGTATTTGCAGGAAAAATTCCGGTTACTCCGTCAGCGGAAAGCAGCTTTTCAGAAATTATTTTATCAAGAATTTTATTCGCGTCATCAAAAAGTGTTTTAGCTTCGGCGCCGTAATCCGGGTTTTCGAAAATTGCCGGATATTTGCCTTTTAATTCCCAAGTGATAAAAAACGGATTCCAGTCGATATACTTCCGGATTTCGCTCAGCGGGAAATTTTTAAATTCCTGTATGCCGGTTTTAAATGGAACAGGCGGCTGATAATTCTGCCAGTCGATTTTAAGTTTATTTTTACGGGCTTGGTCAAGCGGAATATATTTTTTTGCTCCCCTGTTTTTTTGGTGATTTTCGCGGAGACGGCTGTATTCGCTTTTAATTTCCGATAAATAATTTTCATAGGATTTTTTGTTTATCAGATTCCCGGCTGCCGGAACTGCTTTGGATGCATCAATAACATGCACTATAGCGCCTGAATACTGCGGATCAATTTTTACTGCTGTATGAATCCTTGAAGTTGTAGCGCCTCCTATCATCACAGGGATATTCAATTTTCTTCTTTCAAGCTCCGATGCAATATCCACCATTTCATCAAGCGAAGGTGTTATAAGTCCGCTTAAACCGATAATATCGGCATTTTCTTTAATGGCAGTATCAATAATTTTATCGGCAGGAACCATCACACCGAGATCAATTATCTCGTAATTATTACATCCTAAAACAACCCCGACAATATTTTTACCGATATCGTGTACATCGCCTTTAACTGTTGCCATAAGGATTTTGCCCGATTTATGAGCTTTTGCCGATGATTTTGCAGCTTCGATAAACGGTATAAGATATGCAACGGATTTTTTCATCACGCGAGCACTTTTTACTACCTGCGGAAGAAACATCTTGCCGGATCCGAAAAGATCGCCAACAATATTCATTCCGTCCATCAACGGTCCTTCAATTATTTCCAGCGGATTAGAAAATTTCTGACGTGCTTCTTCTGTATCGGCTTCCACATACTCAACTATTCCTTTTACAAGCGAATGCTTAAGTCTTTCCTCTACCGGAGCGCTTCTCCATTCTTGTTCACTTGCTGACTCTTTGCCTTTCCCAATAACTTTTTCAGCTGCCGCAATCAGTTTTTCAGTTGCATCCGGTTTTCTGTTTAGAATTACATCTTCAACAATAACTAAAAAATCTTTTGGAATTTCTTCATAAACTTCGAGCTGACCAGCATTAACAATTCCCATATCCATCCCCGCTTCAATTGCGTGGTAAAGAAATGCCGAATGCATTGCTTCGCGCACTCTGTCGTTTCCACGAAAAGAAAAAGAAATGTTGCTTACCCCGCCGCTAACTTTGGCATTAGGCAGATTACTTTTAATCCATCTTGTTGCATTTATAAAATCAACTGCGTAATTGTTATGCTCATCTATACCTGTAGCAATTGCAAAGATATTCGGGTCAAAAATAATATCCTGGGGAGGAAAACCTATTTCTTTTGTAAGAATTTCGTACGCGCGTTTGCAAATATTTATTTTTCGGTCATAAGTATCGGCTTGTCCCTTCTCGTCAAAAGCCATTACTATTACAGCAGCTCCATATTTACGGATTTTTTTTGCCCGCTCAGTAAAAATCTCTTCGCCTTCTTTTAGGCTTATCGAGTTTACAATTCCTTTACCCTGAAGACATTTTAATCCGGCTTCTATAACTTCCCATTTACTGGAATCGAGCATTACAGGCAATTTTGCAATATCGGGTTCGGCAGCCAGAAGATTGAGATACTTAACAATTGCCTTTTCAGAATCTATCATTGCTTCATCCATATTTACATCAAGTATCTGAGCTCCTCCTTCAACCTGATCGCGCGCTACAGACAAAGCTTCGTCATATTTTTCTTCTTTTATAAGCCGTGCGAATTTTTTAGAACCGGTTACGTTTGTTCTTTCTCCCACATTTACAAAATTTGTTTCGGGCCTTACAACAAGCGGTTCCATTCCACTTAATTCAAGGTAATATTCCGGCTTTTTAGGTATCCGGGGTTTAAAATCTTTAACCATAGCTGAAATTTTTGTAATGTGTTCCGGAGTTGTGCCGCAGCATCCACCAATGATGTTAAACATACCGTGTTTGGCAAAATCTTTTAAAATTTCTGTCATTTGTGATGCCGTTTGGTCATATCCTCCAAATTCATTTGGCAATCCGGCGTTGGGATGAACACTAACAAAGCATTCGGCTTTATTGGAAAGTTCACGAAGGAATGGCCTCATTTGTTCTGCGCCGAGAGCGCAATTCAATCCTACGCTTAAAAGATTTTTTGTATGCGCTACCGAAATCCAAAAAGCTTCGGCTGTCTGTCCCGAAAGAGTGCGTCCGCTCTGGTCTATTATAGTGCCGCTTATCATTACCGGAAAGTCCTTTCCAGTTTTTTCCATAAGCTCCTGCACCGCATAAATTGCAGCCCGGCAATTTAAAGTATCGAACACCGTTTCTATCATAATAATATCGGCACCGCCATCAATAAGTCCCCGTGCCTGTTCGTAATAAGCATCGCGCATCTGGTCGTATGTAACCGCACGGTAACCGGGGTCGTTTATATCCGGTGAAAGTGAAAGCGATTTGTTTGTAGGCCCTAAGGTACCAGCTACAAAGCGAGGTTTTTCTGGAAAATCCTTTAGAAATTCATTTACAGTTTCTTTAGCAATTTTTGCTGATTCAAAATTTATCTCGTAAACAAGGTCTTCTGTTTTGTAATCGGCTTGCGAAAAAATATTTCCGTTAAACGAATTTGTTTCTATTATATCTGAGCCTGCTTCCAAATATTCACGGTGAATACTTTTTATTATTTCCGGCTGTGTTATTGAAAGTATATCGTTGTTTCCTTTAAGATCGTTGGAATAATCGGCAAACCTTCCGCCCCGGAAATCTTCTTCGCTCAGTTTTTTCCGCTGTATCATTGTGCCCATTGCACCATCAAGGACAAGTATCCTTTCCTTCAATAAAGATTTTAATTTGTTTAATGTCATTATATTTCCTTTCGGGAGAGCTAATTAGTTATTTTTTTTGTTATTTTAGTTCGATAATAATTAAGGATTTGTAAAAAAGTTATAAGTGAATATAAACAAAATATTTAAATTTTGATATTACGAGGATAAAAGATGATTGTAATAACAGGCGGAGCCGGTTTTATTGGAAGCGTACTTATAAGCAAGCTTAATAAGCTTGGTTACGAAAATATAATTGTGGTAGACAGACTTGGCTGCGAAGAAAAATGGAAAAATCTTAACGGTTTGAAATTTTTGGATATTTATCATAAAGACGAATTTTATAATTTAATAATGGACGAACAAGTTCCTTTTAATGTTGATACTGTTATTCATTTAGGCGCTTGTTCATCTACAACGGAAAAAGATGCCGATTATCTCGTTCAGAATAATTTCCGTTTCAGCAAGGAACTTGTTAAATACTGCCTGCCGCAAAAAGCAAGATTTATTTATGCTTCGTCGGCTGCAACTTACGGAGACGGTTCGCTTGGATATAAAGATGACGAAAATGAAATTGAGAAACTCCGCCCTTTGAATATGTACGGTTATTCAAAGCAGATGTTCGATCTTTGGCTGAAAAAGATGGAAATTGACGAAAAAGTAGTAGGTCTGAAATTTTTTAATGTTTACGGACCTAACGAATACCACAAAGGTGAAATGAGAAGCGTTATCAACAAAGCTTACGAACAGATTACCGCTGCCGGTGAAGTAAGTCTTTTTAAATCTTACAAAGAAGAATATAATGACGGCGAACAAAAGCGCGATTTTATTTATGTTAACGATGCCGTGGAAATGATTCTTCACTTTTTTGAAAATAATGAAAAAAACGGACTTTTTAACGTTGGAACGGGAACAGCCAGAACTTGGAACGATCTTGTTACTGCTATTTTCAAAGTTCTCGGGAAAACTCCTAAAATTAATTATATCGATATGCCGGAAGGAATGCGGGACAAATACCAATATTTTACTCAGGCAGATATTGAAAAAATAAGAAACGCAGGTTACAGCAAACCTATTACTTCGCTTGAAGACGGAATTAAAGACTATATAACAAATTATCTGCAAAAAAATAAATACATAGGCTTATCTTAAATTTTTTTTCACCAGACGGCTTTATGCCGTTTTTTTTTTGGTTTAAAAATGAAACTTGCAACATTGTGTTATCTTATTAAAGATGACAAAGTATTAATGGTTTACCGCAACAAAAAGGAAAACGATTATCATAAAGGCAAATGGAACGGATTAGGCGGTAAATTCGAATCGGGAGAATCGCCTTTCGACTGCGCAATCAGAGAAGTTCAGGAAGAATCGGGTTTAACAATGATAAATCCCGCTCTCAAAGGATTTATTACTTTCCCGAAATTCGACGGTATTTTCGACTGGCACGTTTTTCTTTTTACATCAACAGAATTTACCGGTAAATTGACAGAATCTCCCGAAGGTAAACTTGAATGGATTAAAATAGAAAACTTAAAAAAGATAAACCTTTGGGAAGGCGATAAAATATTTATCGATTGGATTTTTAATAAAAATTTTTTCTGCGCAAAATTTATTTACGAAAACGGCAAGTATATCCGCCACGAAGTGAATTTCCAGTAAATCTTATTTAATTCCTTTAAGAAAAGCAATTAATGCGGCATTAACTTCTTCAGGATTTTCAAGCGGAGAAATATGCCCTGAATTTTTAATTACAGTAAATTTTGAATCAGGAATTTTACCTGCCATTTTTTTCATTTCTGCAGCAGGTGTTTTTTTATCTTTTTCACCTGCAATAACAAGTGCAGGGATTTTAATCTGAGGTAAAAAATCAGTGGTATCGGTACGGCTTAAAATTGCAAACAATCCGCCTTTAACTCCTCTGGGATTATTTTTGCAGCCGTTTTCAATTGAAGAAGAAACCAGATTTCCATTTTCATTGAGAGTATTTTCCGAAAAGCAGGATTTTATGAATTCATCTGTAAATTTTCCGATTCCATGTAAATTAATCTCATCAATCTTGGCAGCTCTTATCAATTTCTCTTCGTCAGAATCGGCTGTTGATTTGGTATTGCATAAAACCATACCTCTAAATCTCGACTGGTCTCTTTCTAAAGTACGTAAGGCAATATATCCTCCTAGTGAAAGTCCGCAAAGCACGGGACGAATCAGATTAAGTTCTGTAATAATCGAAAACAAATCACTTGCGTAAGCTTCAAGTGTATATTGCCCGTCTCCAACGTAGCTTTCGCCAAAACCTCTTATATCATAGGAAACACAATAATAATTTTCGCTTAAGGAATTTATCTGGTTTTTCCACATTGTGTGGTCGAATAAAAATCCATGGATAAAAATTACAGGAGTATTTTTTTTGTTTCCAGCAGTATAAACTGCTTGAGTGTTTATAATTGTCTTCACTTTGATATTAGTTTTTAAGTTTAAAGAATAAAAAAATAATGAAATTTTTACTGATTTCTTTATTTATTAACTTTTAATGAAAAATATACTTAAATAAATAAATAAATCCAAAATTTTATTTTCTGATTTTCTTATCCAGGAATTCTTTTAAAACTTTATTAAACTTTTCCGGATTTTCCAGCGGTGTTAAATGGGCAGCATTTGGAATTTCTGCAAAATCGGAATCTTTTATTTTATCGGCCATTTCCTTCATTGCAGAAACCGGAGTTATTTTATCATCTTTGCCGGCTATAACAAGCGCAGGCATTTCCAATTTTGAAAGAATGCCGGAAGTATCGTTACGGCTTAACATTGCAAAAACCGAGCCCTTAACTCCTTTCGGGATATGTCTTTTTGCATTTTGCGTAATTTTTTCAACCAATTCGGGATTCTTTTTCTTTGTAAAATCCGAAAAACAATTCGGAACGAAGTTAGAGACAAAAGAATCCAGCCCTTTTACATTTATGTCGTCTATTGCCTGAGCGCGTTTCAGTTTAGCATCGTTATCATCGGCAGTTGCTTTAGTGTTGCATAAAACCACTCCCCTGAACCTTTTTGAATCGCGCTGGAGTGTTCTTAAAATAATATAACCTCCCATCGAAAGTCCGCACAAAACAGGCTGATTGATATTCATTTCGTGAACTATCGAAAATAAATCGCTGGCAAAGGCATCCATAGTATATTGTCCATCGCCCACATAGCTGTCGCCTAATCCCCGGACGTCGTAAGAAATACAGTAATAATCGTTCTTCAAAGCTGTTATCTGGTTTTCCCACATTGTATAATCGAAAGGGAATCCGTGGACAAAGAGTACAGGAATATTTTCGGGATCGCCAAAGGTGTTAACCGAAAGACTATTAATTATATATTTCATTCTTATTCCTTAAAACAATTTAATTATTTAATAAATTTAGTAAATTCACTTTATAAGTTAAGTAAAAAATAAATTTTAATGAATTTTTTTTTTGGAACCATTCAGCGCAGAAAAACACGTAAAAATAGATTTGTCACATCAATTTATTTCAATTCTCGGCAGAAAACTTTTTATTCTGAAATGAAATATTAAGAATAGGAAGGTAATATTGATTAATAAATTAACATTTATTAAGTGTCAAACCGCAGTTTATACTTTCAATATTTTTATATTTTCCATAATTTTATATTGAACTATAAAAAAAACAGGGAAAATATGTTTGTTAATTATTTAGTTAC
>CAYTFZ010000053.1:0-2563 GCA_964437215.1 uncultured Melioribacteraceae bacterium
GAATATTTGATAATTGTTGAGGGGTTAAACGGGTTAGGGTAAATACTTTCGATGCCGAATTCGCTATTTGTAAAGTCGGCGCTTTCTTCAACATCCAGAATTACACCGTTATCCAGAATAACTTGATTGGATGCATCGCTTTCCTGAAACTTATAATTAACACCGGTCACTTTAAAAGTATCAGCAGAAATGGTTAGAGGAAATTCAAAAGTTGTTTTGTTAAATTCGGCAGTCCCAATCAATCCGCTTTTATTATAAACTTTGTAATACCATATTTTATCGGCTATTTGACTGCTTGTTCTTATATCGTTCCAGATTAACTTAACCCTATTTTCTGAGACTGATCCGGCAAGTTCGATAATCCCGGTCGGCTTCTCATAAACCGTATCGTTTTTAGAAAATGCAAACATCCAGTCTTTCCAAGCCGGTTCGCCCTGAGCAACATCCCAAATTTCGTGTCCGTAACCTGGGTAGCTTTTGTATCTCATTTTCTTCGCGCCGATATAAACCAATTCTTCATAAACCCTTTCGGTTAAATCGGGTGTGTTTATTTCATCCAATTCTCCGTGGAACATCCAAAAAGGAGTGTGCGAAATATTTTCTGCCCAGTGCGCCTGTCCGCCGCCGCAGACAGACATAGCCGCAGCAAACTTACCCGGGAATTTATCGAGCAAATCAAAAGTTCCTTCGCCGCCCATCGATATTCCGTAAACATAAATTCTGTTTGTGTCAATCGGGTAACTTTTAACCAGACTATCCAAAACGTGAATTGCAACAGTCATCGGCTCGGTCAGGTTATCCCACCAGCCGCTCCAATTTCCCCAGTCTTTCGGGGTTCTTGGCGAATAAACAAAACAGGGATTAACAGATTGAACTTCGGTGTCGTACCAATTCAGATAAACCGGATAGTTGCTTCCGAATCCATGAAGATACATTATAAGCGGATAAAGTTTTGCGCTATCGATTTTTGCAGGATAGAATACCCCGAACTTCAGCTTCCCGGTTTGCGCTTCGTAATAAGTTTTAGGAAGACTCTGCGAATAAATTGTATGCGAAAGAAAACTGCCTAATAAAACTGCAAAGATAAATTTTTGAATTTTCATACTTGCCTTTTATTAATTACTGAAATCTATTCGGTCTCATTATCCCTGTATTTACGCTTTTTGCTGCCTTCGTAACTGTCAATCTGCAAAAGAACACCCTCGAGTTTGCCGTTTACAAGCGGAATTCTCCGGGTTGTTCTTAATCCGATATGTTTACGTAAAGATGGCTCGCCGGTATAAATAAACGCGGATGTGCCAGTGCACTTGGTTTTAAGAAAATCTCCCAGTTCCTTGTAAAGATTTTCCACCTGCTGCCGCTCGCCCATTCTTATTCCATAAGGAGGATTAACAACCAAAACGCCGTTTTCGAACTTGGGAATATGCTGAAACGGCTGAGCGGTTAAAGCCACTGTTTCCGAGAAAGGCAGACGGGAAAGGTTTTCGCGGGCTGTTTTAAGAATTGCCTGAACTTTATCGCTGCCGGAAATAATTCCTTTTGGAAGAGGACGCATTTTGCTGTCTTCTTCTTTCTTAAACTTTTCCCACAGCTTTATATCAAAATCGGGGAGATAAAAGAAACCGAAGTTTTTCCTTAAATATTGCGCGGGAACACGGCAATAATGCATCAGCGCTTCGCACAAAATTGTGCCCGAACCGCACATACAATCCAGTAAAGGCTTTTCGCCGTCCCACTTGCTTAAACGTATTATTGCTGCGGCAAGCGTTTCCTGCATCGGAGCTTCGCCTGCTGCAAGCCTGTAGCCTCGTTTGTGAAGCGACTCTCCCGATGTATCAAGACTTAATACCGCTTCGTCTTTTTCGATAAAAAGATTGAACCGCACGTTAGGATTAACAGTATTTACGTCCGGGCGTTTGCCGTATTTCGCGCGGAAATAATCGGCGATTCCGTCTTTCAAAACCTGCGAAGCATAAAGAGAATTTGTAAACGCGCTTTTATTTATCGAAGAATTTATTGAGAAAGTCTGGTCAACTTTGAAAATTTTATCCCATTCAATTTTCGCAGCCATCTTCATAATTGCTTCGGCATTGCGGCAGTGAAATGTTTTAAGCGGGGCAAGAATACGCGAAATCGTCCGGGAAGTGTAGTTAATCCTGTAAATTGTTATTTGGTCGGCTTCAAAGTAAATTCCGCGATAAGCAATTTTTGTGTTTTGGGCTCCAAGTTCAATCAGTTCCTGCTCGCAAAGTTCCTCCATCATTCCCGGAACCTGCGCAAAGTAAGTTTTCTTCTCTAAATATTCAAACATTCTCTTTCCTTTTAAGAATTATTTTATAAACAAATATATGGAAAGCCATTATTAAATGGGAACTATAAGAAAAGGAATGTAAAGTTTCTATTCTTTTACCAGATACAATTTGTTATCTTCAACAAGGTACATCATCGGGACGATTTTAATTTTAGGATAACGTGAGCGAAGGCGTTTTGCTTCGCTTAATACAAAATCAATTTCGTTTCCAATTTCAAACAAAGGTGAAAACTGGTTGAAATGTTCTTCGGC
>CAYTFZ010000053.1:2663-17816 GCA_964437215.1 uncultured Melioribacteraceae bacterium
CTTTTCCAAGATTGTGATATTCGAGAAGATTTCCAATAGGTGTGTTTTTATATTCTTCCGGTACATCCTGTTGAGTTGAAATTGGAACAAGTCTGTTCATAAATAATTTTGCATGATTTAATGATATGACATTTAATAATAAATCAAATTTACGAACGATTTACCGATTTTTAAAGTTCACAGAATAATAAAAGAGATTGCCGGATTAATTATCTTCTTTAAAACCATAATCGAAAAAAAGGTTTTTAATCTCCTCCAAGCTCATTTTGTCCAGATCGCCTGCAGTTTCAAAATTGAAACAATTCCCGAGGGTCTAAGAATCCTGTGATTTTTTTTAATATATGTTTTTTTCAATTTCGCCAAACACTGTTACCATATAAACAATATCGAAAAAATTACTATCAAACGGGAAAGTCTTCCCGTCAGCAATATTATACTCAACATTTTCAAACCTTTTTTCTCAATTCTTTTCTTTGCATAATCTAGCATTTCCTTTTGAATATCGAATAAAAACAATATTCCATTTTTATCTTCTCCGCCACTTTTATACTGAAATATCCAGTTCCCGAACCGATTTCAAGAACAATACTGTTGCTTTCCAGATTAAGAAAACTGATAAGCTTTTAGAGCTAAAACATTGGATTTCTTTTCTGTAAGAGAAGCGTAAAAGCGTATTTTACAGGGAAAACACCTTTGCCGGTAAAACTTTTTCTATTAATATTCTTTTCTGTTTTTATATAATTTTAAAACTATTATTAATTAAAAATAGAAATCAATAAGTCCAACTTGTTGATTTCTATTTAACTTTCTTAATTATGCTGATAATGCAGGTTTTTATTGCTCTTCTTTTGAAAAGTTATATGTTCCGCCGCCTTGTTTTAAGATCATTTTTTTATCATTTGGAATAAACTCTATCTCAATTCCTGCAATATCATACTTAAACTTATCTTTTTCAAAAGGCTCAAGAAGAAATGCATCTTGACCAGTTGCTTTAGCAAATAAAGATTTGTTTTGCTTACTTATCGAAATTTTTAAAGGAATTTGAGAAGAAGAATAAATTCCCAAATATTTCTCTAAGTCTTCGGGGCTTACTTCAAAAGTTGTAAAAACAGGAATATCGTAAGGTTTATTAAATATTGCGCTAAGTACTGCAATTGATATATTGTTGGGAGTGTAATTTGCTCCGTTAGAAACCAAAGCATAGGAAACTTTATCATCAGGGAAATAACAAAGAACAGAAGAAAAGCCGTCAATTCCGCCGGTATGGCCAAAAGCAGTTTTATCATAGAATGGAATCTGGAAAAGTCCCATTCCAAAATTATCCTTAATAGTTGTCATTTTATCAAGACTTCCTTTTGTAATTATTTTTTCGCTAAACAATGCTTCGCTGAATTTCACTAAATCGGTAGGAGTTGAGATAATACCGCCTGCTCCTAAAGGGATTGAAATATCAGTTTCCGATTCTATTTCCCAGTTACCTGTAAAACTGTACGAATTACATTCGCTATTTTTTGTATTGATTCTTCCGCCTAAAGATGTATTATTTAGTCCTATAGGTTTAGCTATATATTCAATTATTATTTCGGAGTATGGTTTATTAAAAGTCTTTTCAAGTATATAAGTAAGCAAGACAAAATTTGAATTACTATACTCAGCTTTGCTATCAGGTTCAAAATCGCTTCCTGCTTTTGCAATAATTTCTATCATTTCGTTTTCAGTCTTTGCTTTAGTATTCCAAGTTGAATAATCCTTGTCTTCCGTAAAATCGGGTATTCCGCTTCTGTGGCTTAGTAATTGATTTATTGTAATTTTATCAGAATTTATAATAGCTGGGAAGTATTTATTAATTGTTTGATTCGGAACAATTTTCTCCATTTCAATTGCTAAAAAGACCAAAGCGCTGGTAAACATCTTCGAAATTGAGCCAATACGGTATTTCGAGTTTTCGCTTGCCTTAATATTATTCTCTGCATCAGCGAAACCAATAGTTTTGGTATAAACAATTTCACCATTTTTAGAAACAGCTATGCTGCCCATAAACTTATTGTTCACTTCCAGTGCATCAAAATATTTGTTAAACTTCTCTGTATCAAAATATTGCTGTGCAAAGCAAACATTTAAGAGTAAAATCTGCAGAATTAAGATATTTTTTTTTGTCATTTTTCTTCCTTTATATTTAATGAATTTAAGATTCAGGATTATTTAGCAGAAACTTGAAGTTAGTTTGAACCTTAGAAATATTGTTTTTCACTTTCCACATATTCCTTTAGCAATTAACTGGTTAAAAATATCGTTTAAAATAATGGATAAAGCAAAAGATTTAGAATCTAAAAGAATTTTTTCCATAAATATTTCCAAATGTTTTATGAACTTTTGACTGGGAAATAGCAAGCTGGTTACAATAAATCATTCTAAAAGAAAAAGATTTTTATAAAGGGAAGGGAAATGCTAAAAGATTTAATTAGGATGGATTGAATGCAGTCTTATTTTCCATACCTGAAATGTCCTATAATTTTAAAATCGAAAAGGCAGTCCTCAAGAACCTGACCTGCACCGATGTTGTGAACAATCAAGTATCTTTTTCCGTCGGCTGACTTTTTATTTACTACAACCCCAATATGCGGAACATTGCTTGATAAATTCCAGCATACCAAATCGCCTGGCAGATAATCTTTAGGATTGTTAGTAATTTTTTTTATTTCTCCAAATCTTTTGAAAAAAACCATCATATTCGGGACGCGGCGATGGTCAATATTTTTATCAGGTTTTTTCAGACCCCATATTTTAGGATAAAGATTAAAATTCGATTTCATATCCTCGTGGATTTCCTTTTGCAAATCGATACCGAGTTTACGATAAGCGCGTATAACAACATCTGTACAAACGCCTTTATCTGCCGGAATATCTCCGTTAGGATAGGAAATTGAAAAATACCGCGGATCGTATGTAACATTCTGCTTTGTAAGTTCTATTGCGGCTTTGGAAAGACGGCTGGAAAAATCGTCGGGTGGATTAAAAATTCTTAGAAATAATATTGTACCAAGCAGTAATATTTTAGATAAAGCCATAATTCTTAAAACTGAAAATAAATGAACGGCTGAATATCTGCAGATTTAAATTGAATTACAAGCCAAATAACAATTGTAAGAATCAGCGACAATGTAAAAAGATTTACTTTACTGAATAACGTGGATATCTTGTTTTCAATTTTTTCGGGAGTGAAATGAAAAAACAAACCGATCACCATAAGTATTAAAACTGTTGTATATCCTTCAGCAAATTGACTTAAAACTTCGGGATGGAAATAATTAAATATTTGATCAAGCACTTCTATTGCTGTTGAAAAAGACTCAGCACGGAAAAAAATCCAGCAAAAACTTATAAGGTGAAATGTAATTATTATCCCGGCAAGGCGTAACAATTTATTGCCTGCAATTTTTTCGGGAATATTAAAAAACTTTTCAATTACAAGAAACACTCCGTGCATTCCGCCCCAAAAAACATACTTCCACGACGCCCCGTGCCAAAGTCCGCCAAGAAGCATTGTAACCATAAGATTAAAATATCTTTTAATTTTACTACAGCGGTTACCTCCGAGCGAAATGTATAAATAATCGCGCAGCCATGTAGAAAGCGAAATATGCCAGCGCCTCCAGAACTCGGTTATGGAAGCCGCTTTGTACGGTGCATTAAAATTATCTGTAAGCCGGAATCCCATAAGCATTGCCAACCCAATTGCCATATCCGAATAACCCGAAAAATCGCAAAATATCTGAAGCGCGTAGCCGTAAACAGCAAAAAGATTTTCGAGCCCCGTATACCTTGCGGGCAGTTCAAAAATACGGTCAACAAAATTTACGCTGATGTAATCTGCAATTATTGCTTTTTTAATTAATCCGAGAATAATAAGATAAAAAGCTTTCCCTATATCCTGCCGTATAAGTTTTTTTTCTGACGGTATCTGAGGAAGAAAATCGGCTGCTCGTACTATCGGTCCTGCAACAAGCTGTGGGAAAAAGGAAACATAAAACAGAAAATCAGTAAACCTTTCTTCCGGTTTCAGATGATTCCGGTAAATATCAATAGTGTAACTCATAGACTGAAATGTGAAGAATGAAATTCCTACCGGTAGGAAAAGATCGAGTGCATTTATTTGCGAACCCGAAATTGTATTAATCTGCTCAATAAAAAAGTTTGTGTATTTAAAGTAGCCGAGGATGGAAAGATTTGCAGTTAAGCTTAAAATGAGAAGCAGCTTTCTTTTAATTGCCGAAGAAGAAACAGCAATATATCTTCCGGCATAAAAATCTATCATTGCGCTAATTATCATAAGATAAAGATAAATGCCGCTGGATTTGTAATAAAAAAACAGCGAAAAACAAAGCAGATAAAAAGTACGCGCTTTTTTGTTACCGACAAGAAATTGGTAAAATAAGAGACAAACCAAAAAGAAAAAAAGGAAAAAACCGCTGTTAAATATTAAAGGTTCAAAAGGATTATACGAAAGGACTGCTTTCCATTTTTCTAAAGAAAATAATTCACTTGGTATATTCAGCATATTTTTCAATAAGGGTTTTAGCTAACATTTCGCCTATTTTATCGGCGCCGGTCTTATTAAAGTGTGTAAAATCGCTGTGCGCATACGCCGGTTTGTTTTTAACCCATTTTACCATCGAATTTTGTCCGCCCATTGCTTCAAATGTATTCCAGAAAGCAATATTTGTTTCCTTTGATATTTCTTTCTGCATATCAATCAAATCCTTAATTACAGGATCTGTTACAAATGCACTGCCTTTTT
Organism: uncultured Melioribacteraceae bacterium; assembly: GCA_964437215.1. Classification (GTDB taxonomy): domain Bacteria; phylum Bacteroidota; class Ignavibacteria; order Ignavibacteriales; family Melioribacteraceae; genus JAAYAN01. Next base: position 7,462 of record CAYTFZ010000053.1, read on the forward strand.
TTGCACTTTTATCGCTTACACCCATCATAATTATGCTTGTTTCGGGGAATGATTTTTTTAACAATTTTATTCCTTCGGAAAACTTTTTCTTAAAATCACTGTAATCCGATTTTTTCATTGCAACTGCATTAAGTCCGAATTGAAGAACAATAAGCTTGTAGTTCTGTAATTTATTCAATTCTTTCAAACTATTTTCCGAAAGCTCCGAAAGAGCTGCTCCGGTGTTTCCGCGATATGGATAATTGTCAATAATAATTCCGGAATTCGATTCTAAAGAAATTCCTGTAACCGTAAGCGACTCGGATGGCTTAAATTTAAATTCGGCTTTAACAGCGCTTTTATCCAGGTTTTTAACAGCCTCGGTAATTCCGGAAGCTTCTGTCAGATTTATATCTTCTTTATTTTTATCATTAATTGTAATTGTTACTTTCGATTTTCCGCTTCCGCTGAATAATATTTTTGCAACACTGAATTCGCTGCTGCTTTTATAATCTTTGCGCAGCTCGTAACTTGCAGTGCTGCCTTCGGATGGAATAAAAACTTCGCCATTAAGACTGTAAGAATATTTTTTACTTTTTTTCCCGAATAAAGAAAATGTCTGCCAATCATCCGAAAATCTATGATTGCTTGTTAAACGGAATTTTGTATCCATAGAAGTAACCGACAAAAATCCTACACCTTTCCCACCGAATTTCTGTTGCAATATTCTTCGGAATTCGGCAGTTACGTAATCCCCTTCAATTATGGAATCGCCTATATGGGCAATCCTTACAACAGATGAACCTGAATTTTTAAGCGCTTCTAAAAAATATTTCAGCTGATCTGTGTTCCCTTCAATTTTAACTTGTTTTATAAGTTCATCAATATTCTGATAACTGAAACCATTTTCATATAATTCAAGTTCAGGCATTATTCCTGCTTTTAAGATTAAAGGATTTTTAGCTTTTTCTGGAGGAACTATATTATTGCTTTCAATATCAACGTCAGGAAAATCGGAAAAAAGATTAAATCCTTTAATGCTCATTCCAAACACTTCGGCATCTTCCGGAATATTGGAAATAGAAAAAAGCATTAAAACTGTAAGTAAAATTACATAAAACGGAAATCTGAATGTCCGGGAGTTTTCATTCTCCATTATTTCGAATCCTTATCGCCTTTTTTATTTTTAGTCTGTATTGTCTTTTCATTTGAAAGCAATTGAGAAACTTTCAGCTGCAGACTTTCTTTCTGCATTTCGTAGTTTGCAGTTTCGCTTTTTAATTCTTTCAAACGTTTTTCCGATTTTTTTATTTCTGTGCGTAAAGATTCCAGTGCCGATTCCATTTCTTTAATTTCCTTCCCGATGGTATTTCTGTTTTCTTCAGCATCGTGATAAGTCATTTTAATTTTCTCTGATATTTCCTTTAATTCCGATTCAAAAGCACCTTTTTTATTTTCAAGTTGATCGGCATCATTTCTTAAATCGGCAAGAAGTTTTCGGGCTTTTGTTTCTTTTTCTCCCAGTTTATCAATTTCGCTGTTTATATCTTCTTTTTCTTTTTTAAGATCATTTATTGCTCTTTCTGTGTTAAATATTTCCTTGTTCATTATATTTAACTGTCCGGCATGTTGGCTAATATTGGAATTCAGCTCATTCAGTTTCTGCTGATTTTCTTCGTAACTGTTGCGGCTTACGTTTATTTTTTCTTCCAGAATCTTAATTTCGTTTGTCTTGCCCGATATCAGCTCGTTCAAATTATTAATCTGTTCGGATATGCTTGACTCAAGATTTTTAATTAAATCTTCAAGCTCCATTTTCCTGCTTTCAAGCTTTTGTAAATCAGCCGATAGGAAACTTGTTTTTACCGATAAATCGCTTTCTACTATATTTTTACTGCCAAGCGCTTCCAGTTCGTTTTCAATCTTAACTTTTTCGTTTTTTAAAGTCTCAATTTCAAGCTTGTTGTTTTCATTCTCTTTTCTACTGAAAATTAAAGCCGCTTCAATTTCCGATTTTTCATTCCTTAGATTAAATATTTCTTCAAGCAGATGTTCTTTTTTATTTGTCAGCTCAGCAAACTGCGAATCTTTTTCGCCTATTTGCGATATCAGTGCAGTAATTTCTTTTTCGATGTTGCTTTTAATATCTTCATTTACTGTAATTTTTTCCGAAAGTTTTTTTATTTCATCGGACTTTCTGTTTTCTTCATTTTTAAGATTTTCTATCCTATCGTTAAGATTTTTTTCTTCTTCTTTAAGTCTCTCTATTATTTTATCTAAATCTTTAGTTTCACCTGAAAATACAGTAGAATTTTCCTTTTGGAATTTAATTTTTTCTTCCAGTTCGTTCAAAATTCCTTTTTTCTTATCAATTTCAAGATCTAATTTATTTTCTTCCTGACGTAATTCTGCAAGCGATATTTCAAGTTCTGTTACACTTTCCTCAAGAAAATCTTTCTTTTCCTTAAGCCCTTCGTCAAGCATATCAGTGTTCACTTTACTAAATTCAATAGTCTCGGTTAAATTTTCAATTTCGCCCTGCAATCCGGTTTTCTTTTCGCTTAATTCACTTATTTCTTTTGCAAGTTCTTCACTTTCAGTCTTTAGATTTTCGATTTTTTCTTCTTCTTGAATTATACTTTCGCGCAGACTATCTAATTCGTTTGTTAAAGATTCCTTCTCTTTACTTTCAATTGTAAATTCATCTATTTCATCAAAAGTAATGGATTTTTTACTTTCTTCATCACTCAGTTTTTCCATTTCTTTCTTAAGTGTATCAACACGTTCAATCAGTTCGGCTTCCTGATTTTTTAATTCATCTATCCGGTTGTTTGCTTCCTCCATTTGAAGCTGAATTCCGCTTGCAGCGCTTTCAGATTCTAAAGTCTGCTGGAAATTTAAATTCTCTATTTGCCTGTTCAAATCCTCTATCGAATTTTTTAAAGAACTGTTTTCTTCTAACAATTCGGCTTCTTTTTTTTGCAGATTTTCAAGAAAATTATTTTTTTCTTCAATATCGTTTTTTAATTCTTCTATCTGATTGTTTATTTGATTTTCTTCGTCTTCTTCTTTTCCCGCTAATTTTGTTTCTGCTTCTTTTATCTGCTTATTCAGCGAGCCGAAAAGAATTCTTAACCGGCTTACTTCTTCGGCAAGAGTTTTTTGTTCTTCTCTTTGCTCGGTAAGCTTTTGTTCAATATCTTCCGATTCATCTTTAAGTCCGCTATTACCGTAACTGAAATTTTCATCTTTATTATTCTGATTAATTTGCTCCATCCCGGAAAACAATTTTTGTTTTTCTTCCTGAGCATTCTTTATCTCAAGTTTCAATTCTTTTTCTTCGCGGGATAACTGAGCAATTTCTTTGCGGAGTTCGGTCAGTTTTGTTTCAAAATTTTCAACTGATTTTAATCTATTAATCTCATTTTTTAGTTCTTCGTTTTCCTGCTGAAGAATTTCAAATTCTTTTCCCGGTTTCGACCTTGAAAGAAGTCCCATTTTTCAACACTCCTATATTTTTTAATATTCTTTCTTAAGATAAAAAATTAAAATTATATTCGTATATTTTTTTGGAGTTTAAAATAGAAAAATTTTAAATATTAAATACTTATTTCTTTAGACTGGCAACATAAAGAGATTAATTCTGGAAAGATATACCCCTTCCGCGAATAAGATCCCGGAATTTTTCGTCGTCTTCAACTGTAAAAGCAATTCTTCTTCTTTTATTTTTCTCGAAAAGGAGATAAAGAAATTTGCGTTTCGAACGGAGGCTGTCGAATGGATACCAAGTTTTAAAATCATCTGTTCCCATAAGCTTAATTTCTTGGTCGAAAAATGTTTTTTTTATAACTTGGATTTTTTCTATGCGGCTTAATTTTATAATTTTTGAAGCAAATGTTGGAATATAATACTTCTTAAACAAGATATCGTCATCTGTTAATTTTATCAGATTATCCTCATAGACTTGTTTCATATTGCATTCCTAAAATTTTCTATTATTGAAAGCAATATATTTTAATATTTCTACAAAAGCAAGCCTAACATTATGATTTAAAATACACTGTTTACCTAAAATATTTAGCAAATCCTTATTAAAGATTTTTCAGCACAGCTGTCAGATAATCTTTATATAATGATTTCGGTATAGATTTAAGCAATTCGTCGAACTGTTCTGCGTTAATAAATCCTTTTTTCAATGCTATTTCTTCAATGCAGGCAACTTTTAACCCCTGCCGGTCTTCAATAACCCCGAAAAAATTACTTGCCTGAAGCAAAGATTCGGGTGTGCCCGTATCAAGCCATGCTACTCCGCGTCCGATTAAATTGACATTCAGTCGGCCTTGGTTTAAATATTCTTTATTAACATCAGTAATCTCAAGCTCGTTTCTTCCGGAAGGTTTAAGATTTTTAGATATCTCTACTACAGTATTATCGTAAACATAAAGTCCGGGAACAGCAAATTCAGACCTGGGATTTGCTGGTTTTTCTTCAATAGATAAAGCTTTGCCTTCGGAATTAAATTCAACAATTCCATATCGCTGAGGATCGTTAACACGATAGGCAAAAATAGTAGCTCCATCCGATTTCTGTAAAGCTTCGTAAAAGAAATTAAGTTTACCGTAAAAAATGTTATCGCCTAATATTAAAGTTACATTGTCGTTCCCAATAAATTTCTCGCCAATTATAAAAGCTTCTGCAATTCCTCTTGGTTCTTCCTGAAGGGCGTATTCAATATTAAGACCAATTTGATTGCCGTTACCAAATAATAGCTTGTATAACGGGATGGTTTCGCTGTTGGAAATAATAAGTATGTCTTTAATTCCGCCTAGCATTAAAATAGATAGCGGATAATATATCAATGGTTTATCGTAGATTACAGTTAGTTGTTTACTATAAACTTTTGTAATGGGATACAAACGTGTTCCGGCGCCGCCGGCAAGAATTATTCCTTTCATTTCTCCTCAATCTATTGCTGTTATGTATGCTGATTTGATTATTTTTTCATTATCATTATATAATGTAATTTTATATTCACCTTTCTGTGGAAATTTTACCTTAAAAAAAGTATATCCCCATTCCTTTTTAGTCTTAAACTTCTTTGATGAAACAAATTCCGAAAAATCGCCGGTTTTTTCATTCTTTCTCCAAACATCAGCTAAAACGTATTTTGTATTTAAAGGTTTGTCAGCTTTAATATAAACATATATTAACCCATCTTTTTGATCTAGCCGTGCATATTTAATAAAGTCAACAGGTTTTTCATCAAGAATTCTTTCGCATAAAATAATCTGAGTATCTTCGTAATATGTGCTGCTTACTTCAGTTTCATTTCCAATTCCAGAAGCAGCTTGCTTTACATTTATTTTAGCTTCCGCAATTTTTCTCCTTTCAGGAGTTTTGAAAGTAATTCGGTATTCGCCGGAATTTATAAATCTGTAATTATATTTTACAAAGTGCAATTCATTAATATTTCGTAAAACCTTGCTTTCAAGAGGTTCATATTTGTTCCCATCCTTTATCTCAATATACAGATAAATTAACTCTCGCAATGATTTATGGTTTGTTAAAAGGATATTGAAATACTCCGGACCCTGCCGTAAAGTTATTTCCTCAATCGGGTTTACCGGATCACCTTTATCTGTTACATTATAACAAAAATATATTTGCTGTGATAAGGCACTTCCGCTAAAAACAGAAATGAAAAATGAAAACAAAAAAATATTCTTAAGAATTTTTAATTTGGTCATAAATAAAATCAACAAATTTTTAAATTAGGTTGTAAATTTAACAAATCATTACAAATAATCCTTAATAACATTTTTTATCGAAATTCTTAAATAAATTTTGCTTTAATTTAAATGTGATAAAAATCAAAATAGAAAATAAATATTTTACACTTGCCTGTTAAAAACACTTAATTTTAATCACTTAGCGGAATTTACAATTCATATAAAATTTATCAATTCAAAATCAACTTGAAATTGGCAGCGTTTAATATTAGATTTTCAGTTAAATTACGGAGTAATTACTTGAGTTTTTCAGAAGAATATTATGATGATAGTCCCAATTTCCCTTCCGAAAGCGAAGATTTGCAGTCGAAAGTAGATATTTGCAAGGAATACGTTTCTGCCGGGCAAATTTATGCTTATCTTGATAATATTGAAGAAACAATCCAGATGTGCATGGAATACGATTATAATTCGGATGGAATTTATCTGGTTGATGCAGTTTTGGAAATTGCTCCGTATAATAGCGAATTCTGGCAGTACAAAGGTATTTTACTTAATAATATTTTTGAATTCGAAGAAGCATATTTTTGCTTTAACAGAGCTTTATCGTTAAACCCAAGCGATGTAGAATCTTTAATCAACAAATCGATTACTGAAGACAATCTTGGAATGACTGAAGAAGCAAAAGAGTCATTAAGAAAAGCTCTTGAACTTGAACCCAATAATGAAGAAGCTATTTATAATTTGGGAATAATCAAAATAAGACAAAATAATTATCGAGAAGCGGTTAACGATTTTAAGCGTGCTGTAGAAATTGATCCCGAATATTCGGAAGCTTGGTTTGAACTTGGTTTTTGTTACGAAAGCATTGAAAGATTTAATGAAGCTTTGAATGCGTACGATAAATTTCTTGAATTTGAGGCATATAACTCTGCCGGTTGGTATAACCGTGGAATAGTCCTTATAAGGATGGGAGATTTCCATGAAGCAATAAAAAGTTTTGAATTATCTTTAGCTATAAAAGATGATTTTACAAGCGCCTGGTTCAATTGCGGAATATGTTACGCCAACATAGGAAATTTTGAGCAGGCAAAATCAGCATTTAACAAAGCAGCTCAACTGGATGACGAAGATGAATCTATCTGGTACAATCTTGCCGAAATTTATCTTGAGTTAAAAGATTATAAAAATGCTCTTTCTTGCTTTAATAATGCAATAAAACTTGATGAAGAGTATTTTGAAGCACTTTTGGAAAGAGGTTATTGTCATCTGATGATGAAAAATAAAAAATTGGCATTTAAAGATTTATACGATGCACTTATCCTCATTAATTCAGATTATAACGATTTTGAATTGCAAACGGATAAAGAAAAAAAATTGAGAGTATCTCTTATTCAAAACTCTATAAAAAAGAATCTTAAAAGTGCAGAACTATGGGCTGAACTTGGTGAAGCTCATTTTGATGCAGGACAGTTAAACGAAAGCATAGAATCTTTTAATAAAGCACTTAAATTGAATAACAAAAACGCAAAAGCGCTTTACGGTAAAGCTAAAAGCGAATTATACGACGGAAGAATCAGCGAATCAGTATATAATTTCGGGAATGCCTTCCTTATAGATCAGGAATTGAAAAAAATATTCGAAAAAGAATTTCCTGACATTCTTTCATCCCGCTTATTTAACGAACTTATTTTCAATAATTGATTGAATCAGGATTAACAATGGATATACAAAAGCGGCTTGACAACGCTACGCAGGTAATTGGAGTTATTGGTCACCCTATAAAACATTCTTATTCGCCACTTATGCATAATACTGCTTTCGTACTTGACGGATTAAATTACATTTACCTGCCTTTTGATGTTCACACTTCAAACCTTAAAGCTGCATTAAAGGGTATGATTGCCTTCGGTTTTGTTGGTTTTAATGTTACCATTCCGCATAAAGAAAAAATAATAGAATTTATGAATGATATTTCGGAAGAAGCCTCTGTAATTGGAGCAGTAAATACTATTTCTAACGAAAACGGCAAACTTCACGGATATAATACTGATGTTGCCGGTGTTACTGAAACTTTGCTGCCGTTTAAAGATGAACTGGTTGATTCGGAAGTAAGCGTTATAGGAGCAGGCGGAGCTGCCCGGGCTGTTATTTATGCTTTAATAAGAACATTTAAAGTTGCCAAAATAAATATTATAAACCGTACATTTCAGAAAGCTGAATCTTTAAAAGAATATTTTGATGCTAAGATGCATTACGACAGTTTTTCAACTTACGAGCTAATGCCTCCTGATATTGTTAAGGTTTTAGGGAACAGTAAACTTATTGTAAATACAACATCAATTGGAATGTTTCCAAATATTGACGATACTCCAACAACTATCGGCGAATCTTTTAATGAAAAACAAATTGTTTTTGATATTATTTATACACCGATTAAAACCAAGTTTTTACAGACCGCAGAAAAAAACGGTGCAATTACATTAAACGGATTAAAAATGTTTGTTGAACAAGGCGCCCGTTCTTATGAAATATGGACAGGAAATAAGATGCCTGTAGATCCGGTTTATCATACACTGCTTGCAAATCTTCAGAACGACCAGAATATATAAGCCGGATACTCGATCCGGCTTATTTTTGTTTATTTCAATTTTGCTACTACTTCTTTAATTCTTTTAACAGCTTCCACAAGATTATTCATTGATGTTGCGTACGAAAATCTTATACAGTTTTCTGCTCCGAAAGCACTGCCGGGAACTGCAGCAATCTTTGCTTCGTTAAGGATAAACATCGCAAAATCGTATGAATTGTTGATCTTTTCTGTTCCGAAGGATTTTCCGATAAGTCCTGATACATCCGGGAAAAGATAAAACGCACCTTCAGGTTTATTGCATTTTATTCCTTCAATAGCGCTTAGTTCTTTATGAAAGAAATCTCTTCTTTTTTCAAATTCCACACGCATTTTTTCAACTTCGCTTTGATCTGCTGTTAAAGCTTCAACTGTGGCATATTGCGATATTGAACAGGCATTTGATGTGCTGTGGCTTTGAATTTTATTTATTCCGTTTATAACATCTGCCGGACCGGCAGTATAACCTATTCTCCAACCGGTCATAGAGTAGGATTTCGAAACCCCGTTAATAACTATTGTTCTTTTTTTAATTTCTTCGCTAAGAGATGCAAAACTTACAAATTCAAAATTATTATATACAAGTTTCTCGTAAATTTCATCGGCAATTACATAAAAGTTATGTCTTAAAACAACTTCGGCAAGAGCTTCAAGTTCTTTCTTTGTATATGCGCTTCCGGTAGGATTTGAAGGATTGCATAAAATTAAAGCAACTGTTTTATCTGTAACAGCGGCTTCAAGTTCGGCTGGCGTAATTTTGAAATTATTTTCTAATTTTGTATTTATATAAACATTTTTTCCTTCTGCCATATTTACCATTTCGGGATATGAAACCCAATAGGGTGCAGGAATAATTACTTCGTCATCTTTATCGCAAATTGTAAGCACCGTATTGTAAACACTTTGCTTTGCGCCGTTCGATACAATTATTTCGTTTATTCCGTATTCAAGATTATTATCTTTTTTAAGTTTAGCAGCGATAGCTTTTCTTATTTCAACTGTACCGGAATTTATAGTGTATATTGTCTTGTTTTCATTTATTGCTTTAATTCCTGCGTCTTTTATATGCTTCGGTGTCGGGAAATCCGGTTCGCCCACACTTAAATCAATAACGTCTGCACCTTCCGATTTCATTTGTTTAGCTTTTGCCGCAACCTTCATCGTAGGAGATTCTGTTATTTTATTAATTCTTTCTGCTATTTTCATTTTAACCTCAATAATTTATTTATTTGCTCTATTAACTATTGGCAAATATAATTTTAATCATGACAAAAGGAAATTTATTTTAACGGCAAGAGGTTTTTTTCTTTTCATCTCACTAAAATAAAAAGCCCCATATCTTTAAGATAGGGGCTTTATATTAGGGACAAAATCAATTCACACCAAAACTTTTGATGAAAATCTTATAATTTTGGGATTAACAAGACTTTCGTAATCTAAATAATTCATTTTAATCAATTCAATATGACTTCCTGCATTAAATGCAATTTCCTCGTCATCTACAAGTGAAGCGGCAACAAAAGTATCAACTCCGTAAAGATTTCCAAAAGGAGGCATGGCTCCCACTTCACAACCAGGGAATGCATCTTTAAATTCCTGTTCAGTCGCAAGTCTTACTCTTTCGGCGCCAAGCGCATCTTTAAGCATTGCGAAATCAACTTTATAAGTAGCTGGCAGAACTGCCATTGCAAGCCTGCCGTCAACTTTTACAATCACAGTTTTTGCAATTTTTCTGCCTTTTATATGAGAATACGCAGCTATTTCCTGAGCAGTATATGCTGGAGAATGAGTAATGGTTAAATATTTAACCTTATTAATATTAAGATATTCTTTTAATCTTGAAGCCGGCATATTTACCTCCAGTTAATTTATGAATTAATCTGGCCCTTTAGTCCGGTGAAATACCTCCCATCCGTTTCCGAATCACGGGTCTTTTAAAAAATAAGGTATGAATTTACAACTAAATAATCAATGGATTAGAAGAGTAAGTAATTTGCGACTAAATTAAATAAAAAACC
>CAYTFZ010000054.1:0-17625 GCA_964437215.1 uncultured Melioribacteraceae bacterium
CTGCCGGAAACTATACAGTTCAATGGAGCGGCACAAACTCAGCCGGGCAGAAAGTTTGCAGCGGGGTATATTTTTATCAGCTAAAAACAGGCAGCGGTTTTATAGAAACAAAGAAGATGTTGTTGATTAGATAATTATTTGTAAAATTTAAAAATTAGTAAAACATAAATATTAGGAATGAACTGATAATATTTTTAACGGAATGGATTTCTTTGTGCCTGTAGAGTTAAAGGAAATATGCTGCTTTGAGATATGCAGGAAATTGATGTAATAAAGTGCGATATTTTATTTTAACCTGTATGTGCTTGAAGATGCAATTAGTGAAATAGGATGACATTAACTTACAAAATCTGGCAAGTCAGAGTTAAAAAAACAGTTCCAATCCAAAGTAAAGAAAGATGATTAATTGGAAACTGAAGTAATATATTTAATATCATAATCAGAAAATATCTTAAATCTTTTCTGATTTTTTAATAAATATATTTATGTATATGTTTGTATTGTTAAAAAAACGAATTATTTACTGTTAATAAAAAAAATCTTATGGATATAATTAAAGAAAACTTTTACAAGATTCTTAAGACAATTGACAATGTTGAAGAATCAACTATTGACAAGTTGTACAAGATACATTCATTTCAAAATGTAAAAAAAGGTACTGACATTTCCTTACAAGGGAATTTGGATGATAAAGAATACATACTCATCGATGGAATTATAAGAGAATATGTTATCAATGAAAAAGGAAAAGACATTACGATGAATTTTTTTACTAAAGGATTCATTACTCCAGGTTTTTGTAGAACGAACGAAGGTATCAGTATTTTATCAATTCAAGCATTAACAAATTGTATTATAGGAATAACAGATTCTGTCGAGATGAATAAAATACGTATTGAAGACAGGAATTTTTTCGAAGTTTCAGGTAAAATAATGACTAGGTTTTTCAAAGAAAAAATTCAAACGCAGATTATTCATTCATCGCAGCCTGCTAAAAACAGGCTGGAGTTTTTCCGGAAAAGATTTCCCGGTTTGGAAAATGAGGTTTCTAACGCTTACATTGCCTCGTACCTTGGAATTACAAATGTTTCGTTAAGCAGACTGAGAAAAATTAAATAGTAAAATTTCATTTTATTATCTGCAAAAAAGGAGAACTTATGAATTCCACACAATCATATAAGAGTTTGTTTATTTGTGTATGTTATTCTTTTTTAATTTTTTCAGCAGGATTATTATCTCAGCAGATGACAGATTTTAATCAACAGGTTTTTCCGACCGATCATGCATTAAATATGCCTATCGATTCATTACCGGTTCATCCTTTATCCGATATTTTTATAAGCACAATAGGGGCAAATAAAAGACTTCATCCCGATTTCGGCGATTCCTGGGATGACGATGGAACAATACGTCCGATGGGAATTCCTTATAATGTTGTTGGCTCAGACCAGCCGCTCTTACCGATTTCTTGGACATTATACGGCGACGAAAGTGATCCGGGACCTTGGCCGATACCTCAAAATCCATTTATCGAAGGAGTTTTTAACTGGAGTGAATATTCGGAAGGCGACAGACATTTACTGGTAATTGACAGTGTTGCGAATATTTTATACGAATCGGGAAATGTATACGGAAATGAAACCGGAACAGAATGGGAGGGAGGATGCGGAGCAATTTTTAATTTAAACGCATACAATTTAAGACCTGAAACCTGGACTTCTGCCGATGCTGCCGGTTTGCCGATTTTTCCTTTGCTTATCCGCTACGATGAAGTTGAAAAGGCATTGAATAGTGATGGCATGTTTCATCATGCAGTAAGATTTACAACAGATACTACCAAACGCGAATACATTTGGCCGGCAAGACATTTTGCTTCAAGCCAGACAGCCTCAAAATGGCCTCCGATGGGATTAAGATTCAGATTAAAAGCTGATTTTGATATATCCGGTTTTACACCCAGAATGCAGGTGATTTTGCGATCAATGAAAAAATACGGAATTATTCTTGCTGATAACGGAAGCGATTGGTTTTTTCAAGGGACTCACGATTCACGATGGGATAATGACGAAATCAATTCACTTAAAAATATTCGCGGAAATAATTTTGAAGCAGTTGATATTTCGGAATGGATGGATAGAGAAGGTTTTGATAATAATTCTGCTAAAGTTCCATCAAAAATAGTTAATGTTGATAACAGAGATCAAGTATCCGAAAATTTTTATCTTTTCCAAAATTACCCGAACCCGTTTAACCCAACAACAACAATAAAATTCAACATTCCAAGTAATGGCGTAGAGACGACCCGGCGTGTCGTTTTAAAAATATTCGACATCCTCGGAAGCGAAGTAAAAACTCTCGTAAACGAACAAAAATCTGCTGGAAATTACACGGTTGAATGGAATGGTACAAATTCATCTGGCTATCTTGTCGGAAGCGGAGTTTATATTTGTAAAATATCAGTCATGGGAAATTCAGGGAAAAATTTCTTCCAATCAAAAAAGATGATTTTTGCTAAATAGGAAGTACAATACTTTCTATTTGAAAAAATACAACATCGTGCCGGTTCGAAGAATTATAAAAGATTTCGACAATAATAATATTTCTGTTAACAATTCTATTTTTTCTCGTCTTTCAATTAAATAGAATAAAATATTAAAATGTGAAAAAACATAATCAGTAAAATGGAATTTGCATTTATGATTGTTGAATAAGAATTTTAACGTATTATTTATTTTACAATCCGAAAAATATTTTGATAACTAAAAATGATAATAATATTGTAATTTTCGGATTCAAATTATGAAAAATTCATTATTATTTTTATTTCTATTACTTATCCCAAGTTTCATTCTGGCACAAACAGGAAACATTCAAGGGAAAGTTACTTATCAAAACCAGCCGTTACCAGGTGTTAATATACTTATAGAAGGAACTGCCAAAGGAAGTGTAAGTGATGATAACGGTTTTTTCAGGATAGAAAATATTCCTGAAGGAACTTATTCATTTAAATTCAGCATCATTGGGTTTAAGTCTGAAATTATTACCGTTAAAATATTAAATGGTAAGACCGTTTTTCAGAACTGCAGTCTCGAAACAGAAATTATTAATCTTAATGAAATTCAAATTATTGATGTAAGATTCCAGCGGCAGGAGGATACACGGACAAGTTTAATAAGCATTAAGCCCGAAAATGCAAAGATTCTCCCTGGCGCTGTAACAGATGTATTCCGTTCGCTCGGTGCTCTTCCGGGTGTACTCTCGCCAAACGATTTTACATCCCAGCTTGTAATAAGGGGCAGCGGTCCGGACCAAAACCTTATAGTTATGGATGATATAGAAGTATTTAATCCTTACAGACTTTACAGCGTAATTAGTATGTTTAATCCCGAAGCAGTTTCCGATATTAATCTTATTACCGGAGGATTTCCTGTAAAATACGGCGATCGCCTTTCGGCTGTGCTTGATGTTGCTAACAGACAGGGTGATTTTACGAAACCGTTCAAAGGAATTATCGATGCAAGCATTATAAGCGCAAATGTTGTTCTCGAAGGGAAAAATCCTTTTAATATTCCGGGGAGCTGGCTTATTAACTCCCGAAGAACTTATTACGATTTAATAATAGGCTCGTTTGTTAAAAATGCCGGACTTGTTGACGAAAATGTTACTTTCCCGAATTTTTTTGATGTTCAGGCAAAAATTGCTTTTGGTCCGTTTAATAATCATACATTTTTTTTGAACGGAATTATTTCGCGGGATGGTGTGGAACTAATTTCTGCAAAAAACAGGAAAAAGCCCGATAGTTTAGGGGTTTTTAATAAAACTCAAAACGACCTTGCCGGATTTTCGTGGCATTTTGCTCCAAGCAAAAAGTTGCTTAATAAGTTTGTTGTTTCGTGGTACCGTAATAAGGGCGATGCAAAAATTGATTCACGTTTGTTGGATCCTAATGTAAACAGGGATAACTTTGAGGAATTTGCTGTTGATACTATTTCGCAGTATTTATTAGATTTTAATGCTAAAGGTGATTTTGTTTTCGAAAAATACTCTGTAGATAATAAATTTTATTTGCAGTGGGGCGATAAAAACGAATTTGAAGCCGGTGCCGGAGTTGATTTTATCCATACAAAAATTGATGCTAAGCTTGATGTTGATCCACAGGTGGTTGCTCTTGTCGATTTATATTTAAATATAAACAATTCCAGTGAAGATTTAAGTGTTTCGCGATATTATAATAAGTATAAAGTGTGGGCAGATAACAAATTTAAAATATCGGATAAACTGTATATTCAGCCCGGAATAAGGTATGATTATTATGAACTTATTGAAAAAGCTGCATTATCGCCCCGTTTATCCTTATCATATTTGCTGAATCCATCCACAACCTTGCGCGGTTCGTTTGGATTGTATTATCAGTCCCCCGGATACGAAAAAATAATCGATCAGGCAAGAGCTTTCAATTTAAGCAAAAATAATACTACAGCTCTTAAACCCGAACGCGCTATTCACTTTATTGCAAGTATAGAGCATTGGTTAAACGAGCAATGGATGCTAAAATCCGAAATGTATTATAAGAAATTCGAAAATCTGTTAGTCCAAAAAATAGTAAAAGGAATTTCATATTATACTGAGCCTATTCCCGGAAAAGATATCTTTTCGCGCGAAGGATGGACGCGTCCGGTACCTTTTCTTTCAGATTCAGTAACACAGACACCCATAAACAATTCGAACGGTTATTCAAGCGGATTTGAAATAATGATGGAAAAGAAAAAGATAAAATCCGGCGACAGATTTGCAGGATGGATTTCTTATTCATTTGCAGTAGCTGAAAGAAAAGAAAACGGCTCAACATATCCTTTCCGGTTCGATCAGCGTCACACTTTGAATATTGTTGCCAATTACAGAATTAGTGAAGACTATGATATAGGTTTAAGATTTAAGTATGGTTCAGGATTTCCGTTTACACATCCTTTAAACGTTCAGCCGCGCGTAATTCTTAAAGATTCCGACGGCGATTTTATTCCCGATTCTCCCGAAATTGCAACCCGCAAAACTGGAAATTCCGGGAAAGAAACCGTAGTTTACGATTTGAATTTCGGAGATGATTCCCAAAAATTTAACGACAGAATTCCGGCATATCACAGGCTGGATTTACGGATTACAGCATTTGCAGATTATTGGGGATTGGACTGGCAGTTTTATTTAGATATTATAAATGTATATAATCGCTCGAACGTAGTAAATTACGACTATTACGTTAAGGACGATTTAAGCATCGGCAAAGAGACAGTAAATATGTTTCCTATTTTACCCACTTTAGGATTTAGTGTAAGGTTTTAAATGAAAAATGCATTAACAGTAAGCGAACTTACGCGCGAAATTAAAAAGACTCTTGAAGATAGATTTGATTCAGTTGTTGTAGTAGGTGAAATATCAAACTTTAAAGCCCACGTTTCAGGACATTGGTATTTTACATTAAAAGATTCCGATTCGCAAATTTCCTGTACTATGTGGCGCGGAAAAAACAGCTACGTATTTTTTACACCTCAGGATGGGATGAAGATAACAATAACAGGGAAAATAACAGTTTATCCTCCCCGCGGAAATTATCAGGTAGATGTAAACTCCATGAGTCCCGCCGGTGAGGGAGAACTGCAAGCCGCTTTCGAAAAATTGAAAAAAAGATTATCCGATGAAGGACTTTTTAATTCGGAATTAAAAAAAGAAATTCCATCATTCCCACAGAAAATAGGAATTGTAACCGCTTCGGACGGAGCAGCTTTCCGGGATATGATAAGCGTTGCATCAAGGCGTTATCCTTTGGCAGAAATAATTCTTTATCCTTCCAAAGTTCAAGGAGAAGGCGCTGCAGCAGAAATTGCTGCCGGAATTAAAACGCTTAATCAGCTTCCGGATATTGATGTAATGATTATCGGGCGGGGCGGAGGGTCTCTTGAAGACCTTTGGGCATTTAACGAAGAAATTGTGGCAAGAGCCGTTTTCAATTCGAAAATACCTGTTATCAGCGCCGTTGGTCACGAAATTGATTTTACCATTTCCGATTTTGCAGCCGATTTGCGGGCTCCCACACCTTCGGCAGCAATGGAATTGGCAACCCCTGATAAGGATAAAATCTTTGCCTTTATTAACGAATTTTCCTATAATTCCACCGCAAATATTTGCGATTTAGCGGAAAATTATAAAGATACATTAAAACGGATCAATAATTCCTACGGCTTCCGAAGTCCTTTCGATCATATCAGAAATAAAACGCAATTTTTGGATAATCTGATATTCAGGATTCAAAGCAGCACTGACATTTTCTTTTCCGAAAAAAATAATTCTTTAAAATTGCTTACTAAGATTATAGAAAATAACGATATTTCGACACAGCTTAAAAAAGGTTTTGCTCTCGTTAGCCAGAATGGAAAAATTATTACACGCTCTTTGAGTTTCGAGAAAGGAACCGAAACCACAATCAGATTTTTTGATGGTGAAATAAAAATAAATTAATCAAAATTATGAAAAAACAAAAAGATACATTCGAAGAATCATTAAAAAGATTGCAGGAAATATCGGATTTACTGGAATCGGGTTCGGTTGGATTGGAAGATTCAGTTACTCTTTATGAAGAAGGAATTGTTCTTTCTAAAAAATGTTTTAAACAACTTCAGGATGCTGAATTAAAAATTACCGAGCTGAAAAAACAGCTTGAGCAATAGTATAATTAATCCAATCGATTATAAATGGGAAAAGGATGACAAATAAATCAAAGTATTCGCTGCTTTTTGATATTAACTCGCCCAAAGATATCCGCGATTTCGATATTCCGCAATTAAAAACCTTATGCTGCGAAATTCGCGAATATATGGTTGATATAATTTCGCAAACAGGCGGACATTTCGGCGGCGGTTTGGGTGCAGTTGAATTAACTGTAGCTTTGCATAAAGTATTTAACACTCCGCAGGATAAAATTGTATTCGATACCGGTCATCAGGCTTATCCGCATAAAATAATTACAGGAAGAAGAGACGAACTTGTTACAATACGTCAATTGCATGGTTTGAGCGGATTTCTTAAACGCACTGAAAGCGAATATGATGTTTTCGGAGCAGGACATGCTTCTACTTCAATTTCTGCAGCTTTAGGAATTGCTGAAGCAAACAGATTAAAAAAATCGGATGACAGAGTTGTTGCAGTAATTGGCGATGGCGCGATGACAGGCGGAATGGCATACGAAGCTCTTAATAATTCGGGATATTTAAAAAGTAATATAATTGTTGTTCTTAATGATAATAACATGTCAATTGCTCCTAATGTATGGCAGATTTCAAACTATTTTACCGAAATGCTGGCTCACCCCGATTATAACCGGGTTAAAGGAGCAATATGGGAGCTTACAGGCAAATTAGATACTTTCGGCGACAGAATACGAAAAGCTGCTTCGCGGCTTGAAACCGGTATAAAAGCTGTTGTTACACCCGGTTTGCTGTTTGAAGCTTTGGGATTCAAATATTTCGGTCCTACTAACGGTCATAACATTGCCCAACTAATAAGTCAGTTTGAGCATATTAAAAAACTCTCAGGCCCAATTCTTGTTCATGTACTTACAGAAAAAGGCAAAGGCTATAAACCCGCAGAAGGTCATATTCAAAGACTCCATGCCTCCACTCCTTTCAATAAAGAAAC
The DNA here is from genome assembly GCA_964437215.1 of uncultured Melioribacteraceae bacterium. Lineage (GTDB taxonomy): Bacteria > Bacteroidota > Ignavibacteria > Ignavibacteriales > Melioribacteraceae > JAAYAN01. The sequence goes on from CAYTFZ010000054.1 coordinate 7,687, forward strand.
GGGAGAAGCACTGGATAAAGGAAGCACAAAACCATCTTATACATCAATTTTCGGAAAAGCTTTAACTGAAATAGTAAAAGATAATAAAAGTGTTGTTGGAATAACTGCCGCTATGCCCGATGGAACAGGTCTTAATATCCTGCAAAAGGAATTCCCTGAGAATTATTACGATGTAGGAATTGCCGAAGAACATGCCATTACTTTTGCTGCGGGACTTGCCACCGAAGGAATTATTCCGGTTGTAGCAGTATATTCTTCATTTCTGCAGCGCGGATTCGATCAGATAATCCATGATGTCAGTCTGCAAAAATTACATGTCATTTTTGCAATAGACAGAGCCGGCCTGGTTGGAGCGGACGGACCGACTCATCATGGCAATCTCGATCTATCATTCCTTAGAATAATTCCTGATATGGTTGTTATGGCTCCGAAAGATGAACTGGAATTGCGAAATATGCTTTTTACGGCTGTTGAGTATAAAAACGGTCCTATTGCAATCCGCTATCCGAGGGGTTCAGCTTCCGGAAAAGAACTTAAACCAGGTTTCGAGTTATTTCCGATAGGGAAAAGCGAAACAGTTAGAAAAGGGAAAGATTTGGCTATGCTTGCGGTTGGCAATATGGTTGCTTTCGCCGAAAAAGCTGCTGAAATGCTTGAAGCCGAAGGAATAAACTGCGAAATAGTTAATATGCGATTTATTAAACCTCTGGATGAAGAAAAACTGAAAGAGATTTCTGGAAGATTTAAAAAGATTATTACAATCGAAGAAAATTCTATTGTCGGAGGTTTCGGTGCAGGAGTGCTTGAATATTTCAGCGCTAATGCTTTAATCAATGAAATTAAGATTATAGGGCTTCCTGATTATTATGTTGAGCATGGTACACAGAAGGAACTTTATAACCTTATTGGAATTGATGCCGAAGGAATTTATAAAACCGCAAAATCTTTTTATTTAGGATGATGAAATAATAAAAAATTATTAATAAATTAATCAAAGAAAGTTAGTTGACTTAAACTTTTCTAATTGATATATTTGTAATCTTAATTTAGAATGAATGGAGGAATAGATGTTTGCTGTTGTTGATATAGCCGGGCAACAATTCAAAGTATCCGAAAACGAAAGTTACTATGTGCCAAGATTAGATGCAGAACCTTCAAGTGAAGTTACATTTGACTCTGTTTTGCTTTTTTCGAATGAAAAAGGTACTAAAATAGGTGCTCCTGTTATTAGCGGCATTAGCGTAAAAGCTAAAGTATTAGAGCATCTTAAAGATGATAAAGTGCTTGTTTTTAAGAAAAAAAGAAGAAAAGACTACAAAGTTAAAAACGGTCACAGACAGCATTTAACAAAAATTGAAATTACGAAGATAGGATAAACCGGAGGAAATTATGGCTCATAAAAAAGGTCAAGGATCATCAAAGAACGGTCGTGATAGTAATCCGCAGTATTTGGGAATAAAAAGATTTGGCGGTGAAAAAGTAACTGCCGGTTCAATTATTGTAAGACAGAGAGGTACACAGTATCATCCTGGACTTAACGTAAAAAAAGGTACTGACGATACGCTATTTGCAACTACCGACGGCGTTGTAAATTTTACAGTGAAAAGAAATAACCGAAGATTTATAAACGTTCAATAATAAAAAAAACCCTTCAAATTGAAGGGTTTTTTTTTAGCATAATTTATGGGTAAATTAAAAGCCTAATCTTTCCATATCTTCCACTAACGATTTTACTGCATTTACCGAATTAGTGAATAAAGCTGTTTCTTCTTCATCAAGTGTAATTTCAATTATTTTTTCAACGCCGTTTGCACCTATTATTGCAGGTACTCCAACATAATAGCCGTTTACATTATATTCACCTTCCAAAAGAGCACATACTGGCAATACTCTTTTCTGATCGCCAAGAATTGCTTCGGCCATTGCAATAGCTGAAGATGCAGGTGAATAGAAAGCAGAACCGGTTTTTAATAATTTAACAACTTCGCCGCCAGCCATTTTTGTTCTTTCTACCATTGCATTCATAACTTCTTTTGCTTTGGCAGCATCATTATATTTTCTTTCAAGTAGTTCCATTACAGGCATTCCGTTTACATTTGCATATCGTACCAAAGGAACCATAGTATCTCCGTGACCGCCAAGAACCATAGCATTAACGTCTTTAACAGAAACACCAAGTTCCCAGGCTATAAAAGTTGAAAAACGCGAAGAATCCAATACTCCGGCCTGCCCCATTACGCGGTTAGCAGGGAAACCTGATACTTTTTTAAATAAAGTAACCATAGCATCCAAAGGATTTGATATGATAATTACAAATGAATTCGGGGCATATATTTTAACGTTTTCAGCAACAGACTGCATAATTTTAGCATTAGTTACAAGCAAATCGTCTCTGCTCATACCGGGTTTGCGAGGCAGACCTGCGGTTATAATTACGATGTCAGAATCTTTGATATCTTCATAAGAATTAGTTCCCTGAAGGTTTGAATCAAATCCGTCTACCCGCGAGGCTTCAGCGATATCTAAAGTTTTTCCCTGAGGCATATCTTCCAAGATGTCAAAAAGCATAACATCTCCCAATTCGCGCAGCGCAATTAACTGAGTAAGTACCCCGCCTATCTGACCGCCGCCGATAAGTGCAATTTTTTTCCTTTTCATATAATTCTCCTTTTTATTTTAAATTAAAAAAATTCTTTAAACTGAAATGAAATATATAAATAATTATTTCTCGATTCAAATTACAGATACAGATAAGATATAAATAAACTATAATTTAAGAAATAAAAATGTAGTTGTCCCGTCCTCAGAAAATTTATATTGCAAATCTGTTAAAAATGACCGCATTATATAAATTCCTCTTCCGCTGTCCTTAAGTATATTTTCGGGTGAAGTTGGATCTGGGATTTTTTCAACTTCAAAACCGCATCCCTTGTCGAAAATTTTCAATACGATTGTATTCGATTCCAGATATAATTCTACAGTAATATCTTTGTTGAAATCCATTTTATTACCGTGAACAATACTGTTTGAGGCAGCTTCCGATGCAGCCAGCGTAAACCCTTCCAGTTTTGTTCCCTGCAAGCCCAATTGTTTTGCTGTGTTGGATACAAAACTTTCAATATCAGGTAATACATCAATTGTACTGGGAAAATGTTTCGAAAAAGAATTCAAAAATACTCCGATAATTAAAGCATTAAAATAAATATTTCGTTTTGTTTTTGAAAATATAATTTAAATAAAATAATGTTTAAAGAAATTTATAGTTTCCAAATCACATCAAAATAAAAGTTGGAATTTTTACGCGAAAACTCACTTTCAGTTTTTATAAATTCGAACCATCCGTTAAAACTAAGTGTAATATTTTTCAGGTTCAGAAAAATATTAGAAACAGGTCCGTAACTGGAATATGTGCTCACTAATTTTTTTGTAACATTATTCTTGTAATCATAATTATTTCTGAGGAAATATCTTATTCCTGCATCAAAAATCAAATTGTCGTAATAAAACCGTAATTTCGGTTCAACAAATATCTCGCTTATATATCTTCCCGGTTTGCCCGAAAAATCATCCCAGTTAAAATTTCCTTGTTCCGATAATTTTAACGACCCGGCAGATAAAAAATTCAGTTTTTCGTTTAATTGTATTTTAAGAGAATCCTTTATACTTAACTGGCGGAATGAATAACTTTTTGCGCTTTGAATTAAATGTTCGAATTTATAAGTTGTATAATTAGCTGAAACCTCTGCGTTCAGCGAATTTGAAAAATGCTTTTCTGTAAATTCGGAACCAGCAGAAAATTTTATATAACGCTTTATGTTATTGTTTAAACTTCTCTCCGAAAAAAGATAGACTAAGGTGTTAACACCGATTTCACTGTTCAAAAAAATGTTAAGATAAGGACTTACTTTTCTCAGATACATTATCCGTCCGATGGTAAGAAGTTCATCCCGGTCATCAAAATTATCGCTGCTGGGAGTGTCGTACAATAATTTTCTGTGGAAAAGACTTAAAGAAATCAAGTCGGCTTGAGATATAGGGAAATTTAAGTAAAAAGATAAATTGATATTTCTGGAGGAATTAGTTTTACGGGATTCTTTATCTTTAATTTCCGAAAAAACATAATCGAGCATTCCGGCAGGTTTTTCGGCGATATAATTTTCTTCGGTTTCGGAGTATCCAATTTGAACTGCTGCTGAAAATGCACCGGGATTATATTCCGAAAATAAATCAAATCCCAATCCGAACTCTTCAATTCTGTTATCGTAAAGAGAAGAACTGGATTGATTAGAAATTTTATATTGATAATTTCTTTTAATATCTCGCCACTGGATGTTAGTTCCTATATCGAAGGAAAGATCAGCTTCGGGAATAAGCGCTTTAAATTTATCGGATACCGAATAAATATATTCTGTGCGGCTTTGTATGTTGTTTTTAATATTGAAATATGCATTTGTTGACGAGTCCGCAGTAAAATAAAAATCTTTGCGGTTTTGAATATAAGAAGCATATAAATTATTTATAATTGAATTGCTGTAAGCATTTTCAAAATTTACATTTGCAACCCGATTTACATTTTTACGGGGAGAAATTTCTTCGTTTTTAAACATTAAAAACGAATTCAGTTTGAAATCTTCAAATAAGTAATCGGTTGCATTAAATTCTCCGCCGTAAATTACTCCCTCGTCCGTTTCGCCAGATTGACGGCTGTTTAAATATCCGCCGAAAGGTGTAATCTTAAAATTATTATCAAAAGAATAGGATAAATATAAAACCGGACTCATATTGATAATATTATTATTATCATCCTGCCGGTTTTCGGAATATAATTCGTGATTTATTCTTGTTCCAATTTTAAAATCATTCAGAAGCAAATATTCCGTAAAAAATAAAAATCTGCTTTCATCTTTTATGTTTTTTGAAGGCTCTGTTATAATAGAGTTAAATTTTTCATTTATGCCTGCCGAAAAGTTGCCGGAAGTTAAATTATAATTTAACATTGAATTATATGAGGCAACCCTCATTACTTTGTTAAATTTCGATGAAATTAAATTTTGGTAGTCGGGCAGATTATTAAAAATTAACGAATCGCTTGCATTTTGAGGAAGTACAACCGCGTATAAAAAAAATACAAAGAAATATTTGCTAAAGAAATTTATGGCAGCCTCATTCTATTTTTTAAGAATATTATAGCTTTTATAACCAAGATAAATTTCTTTAGCGGCAGTTTTAATAACTGTGGAAACCGGAACAGCGAGCAGCATTCCTGTAATGCCCATAAGCTGGCTGCCAATAAGAATTAAGATAATAATAAGAATGGGATGAATATCCGTAGCTTTCGAAAAAACATTCGGCTGAATAAATCCGTTATCAACAGAATAAATTATTACGAACATTAAAAATATAGAAGGGAGCATAGAAAAATCTCCGAATTGAATCATCGAAATGATTAAAGCTGGAAGTCCCCCGATTACAGGTCCAAAATAAGGTATGAGATGACCAATTCCGGCAATCGCTCCTATTGAAACTGCATTATCAATTCCTAAGAGCGTTAGCCCTAAAATACTCATAACTCCTACAAACAAGGCATCTAAAAGCCATCCGCGTACAAAACGCCCAAGCTGATAAATCATTTGTTTCAGTATGTAGTAAGACATTTCAAAATATTTATTAGGAAGAATACTAAGTATTCCCTTAATTATTTTTTTATCGTCCTTTAAAAGAAAGAATGCCATAAACGGTACAATAACAAGAATTGTTATAAAAGAAAAAATGCTGGATAGTATCTGATTAAAATTATTAAGGGAATTATAAAAGGTATCTCTGATAAAATTTCCTATTTGTCCGGCAAGATCAATGTTGTGTAAAAAAGGAATATATTTTTCAATAGCAGTCTGTAAATGATTAATGAAAATCAAAGCCTTTTCTTCATTTAGCGATTCCGCCAAACGGTTAAGCTGCGAAGCTATTTTAGGAAGGAAAGACGAAATTCCGAAAAATATTAACGCCCCCGATGCAGCAAATACTATCAAAACAGCAAAAATACGCGACACTCCGTGACGTTCTAAAAAACCGACTGCAGGACTGAATATAAAAGCAATTAAAACAGCAATTGAAATCATTACCAGAATATCGAAAAAAAGATAAGAAATTCCGGAAATAATAATTATCAATATCAGACTGATAAAAAGTCTTGCTGCATAATTTTTTCTAAATTCAGATAAAAGCATTTATTCCAATAGATAAATATTGATTGTTTTAAAATATTCAATATTTACAATTTTATAAATAATTAAGTTAGATAAAAATAAAAATCTGCAATCTTTGTATATTTAAATTAAAAAACAGAGGAATATATGCCGCAAAATAATTTGATGAACGAAATTAAAGCAAAAGCAACAGAAAAAAAACGTACAATTGTTCTCCCGGAATCGCACGATGAAAGAGTATTAAAAGCTGCCGGAATTTTACTGAATGAAAAAATATGCTCGGTTATTACAATAGGGAACGAACAGAAAATATTAGAAGATGCCCAAAGAATGAATTTGAATTTATCGGGAATTAAAATTTACGACCAGAGTAATTCCGAAAAAGCAGAAGAATTCAGCAGAATATTTTATGAAATGCGGAAAACAAAAGGTGTTACTCCCGAAAGCGCCCGCGAAATTATAAAACGCGATCTTTTTTTCGGGGCAATGCTGGTAAAGGAAGGATTAGCAGACGGTTCTGTTGCCGGGTCAACCGCTTCCACCGGGGATGTTTTAAGAGCAGCTCTTCAGTGCGTAGGAATGCCGGAAGGAATATCAGTCGTTTCCAGCTTTTTTATGATGATTTTCCCTGAAAAAGTTTACAGCTTTGCCGATTGCGCAGTTGTACCTGATCCTACTTCAATTCAGCTTGCCGATATTGCAATTTCGACAGCCGAAAATCATCGTAAACTTACCGGAGAAGAACCATTTGTTGCAATGCTGTCTTTTTCAACAAAAGGCAGCGCTAAACATCCTTTGGTAGATAAAGTTACTGAAGCAATGGCAATTTTAAAAAGTAAACGCCCGGATATAAATGCTGACGGCGAACTTCAACTTGATTCAGCAATTATTGAATCGATAGGACAAAGAAAGGCGCCGGGAAGTAAAGTTGCAGGGAAAGCAAATGTTCTTGTTTTCCCAGACTTGAATGCAGGAAACATTGGCTATAAAATTGCCCAGCGCCTTGGCGGTGCAGAAGCAGTTGGTCCTGTAGTGCAAGGATTAAAAAAGCCCTTATTCGATTTAAGCCGCGGATGCAGTGTTGATGATATTGTAAATACTTCTGCAATTGTTGCTCTGATGTCGTGATGTGAATTATATTTAAGCCTTTTTTGTTATTTATCGAAAAAAAGGAATATATGAAATTATTATTACTATTATCGTCTATAATACTTTTTTTCGGCGGGATAATTAATTCGCCGTTTAAAAATAGTATATCGGATATTAAGGTAAAAAACATTAAAGGCGAGGAAGTAAAATTAAGTAAATACGCCGGAAAAGTCTTTCTCATTGTAAATGTTGCAAGCAATTGCGGCTATACAAAACAGTATGCCGGTTTGCAAAAGATTTACACCAAATATAAAAGTCAGGGATTCGAAATTTTAGCTTTCCCTTGCAACGATTTTGGCGGACAGGAACCCGGATCGAACGAAGAAATTCAACAGTTTTGTTCCGCTAATTTCAGCGTTACGTTTGAAATATTTGATAAAATTAAAATTCTCGGGAATGATAAATCACCGCTTTATAATAGATTAATTAATAATGAAAATACTTATAATGGCGATGTGAAATGGAATTTTGAAAAGTTTTTAATTTCTAAAACAGGCAGAATTATAGCCAGATTTCCATCAAAAACTGAACCCGAAAGTGAAGAAATAATTTCTTTAATTGAAAAAGAACTCTTGGATTAAATTTCCAAAAAGAAAAAATTTATCTTTAATCCGTCAGTCAATTTAAGTATTTTAAATACATTAAAGAGCAAAGTAAGCAATAATTAAAGGGAATTGTATGAATTTTTTGAGAATCAGATTTATAAGTTCAATATTTGTAATATGTTTACAATTTATTATTGCCGCTCCTTCAGGCGGACCTTACGGACCGGTTAAAAAAAATTATGAAATTCCTGAGACTGATGGAAAAATATATTATGTCTCACCGGACGGAGTTGCCTCAAATACCGGAGAATCAGTAGAAAATCCCACAACAATAGAAAATGCAATAAGCAAAGTAAAAACAGGCGATGTAATAATTCTTCGCGGAGGAATATACCGCACCGGAAATCTGTTGCTGAATCAGGGCGTTACAATACAGCCTTATAAAGAGGAGCAGCCGGTTTTTAAAGGTACTTATGTTGCAAAAGATTGGCAGGATTTGGGAAACGGAATATGGAAAACAAGCTGGAAACATTTATTCCCGATGAAACCGCAGGATTGGTGGAGACGTGACAGGGAAGGAAAGAAAACCCCGCAGCACAGATTTAATAATGATATGGTTTTTGCCGATGGAAAATTTTTACAATCTGCCGGATGGGAAGGGGAACTTGATGAAAATTCCTATTATATCGATTATGAAACCGGAACAGTTTATATAGGAACAAATCCGGAAAACAAATTAATTGAAATTACTTCTTTTGATGTTGCAATACACAGGGTTACAAAAGAAGTACACGGGAAACAAAGCGATAAAAAAGGTTACGTGCTTAAAGGAATAAAATTTATGCAGTATGCCTATCGGGCATTGGAAGTAGACTGCATGGAACCCGAAGGAGTATCTCCCGAAGACCGGCATGGCAAAGATGTAGTTGGAACTGTTATAGATAATTGCGAAATATCATTTTGTTCGCGGGTTGCTGCGTATTTAAGAGGCGACAATCTGATATTAAAAAACTGTAAAATTTCGGATACCAGCACTGAAGGTATATATGTTATTGCTTCAAATGATGTTCTTTTGGAGAAAAACATTTTTCTGCGTAACAATATCGAAAATATTACAGGTTATTATCCGGCAGCAGTTAAAATATTTAATCAGTGTTACAGAGTTGTGTGCAACGATAATTATGTAACCGAACAGCCAAATTCTAACGGAATTTGGTATGATGTAGGGAATGTGGACGGAGTATTTACGAATAACTGGATTGAAAATATTGGAAATAAAAGTTCGGAATTTTTCCCTGGTCAGGTATGGCCGAGCGATAACGGTTTCTTTTTTGAAATCTCCAAGGGTGTTATTTGTGCGGGCAATGTTTTTGTAAATTGTGACCATGGAATGTTGATATTAAATTCTAATAGCGCCCGGATTTATAATAACACTTTTGTAAACAGCACAGCCTGCATAGGAAGAGATGCGCGCAGCGCTCAGGGAGATCATTTCGGGTGGCACCCGGCAACCGGGCCCGATGTGGATGAACGGATGGGACATGTTTTCGTAAATAACCTGCTTGCAGGTGACGAAAATTATTCGCGTCCGCTGTTGTTTGTCTGGCAATCAAGAAAAATCTGCGATAGAATTAAGGATTCGCAGTTGAAGGAATTTAATAATAATGTTTATGTAAACGAAAACAAAAATGAATCACTAATTTTATGGGGTCCCGCTGAAAATTCCAATTGCAGGATTGAATTGAACAATTTAGACCAAATAACAAAAATGTACCCGGCTTTTGAAACAGAAAGCAAACATTTTTTTGAAGGAATAAATAATATTTTCGTTAACAGTTATCAGTATAATTACAATTTGCAGAATCCAAACAATTATAGCCTTTATGCAAAAAAAATTCCGGAAAATATTGGAAAGCTGTTGAAAACCGGAGCCGGAGATAAATATATAGGAGCATATAAATAATAACAAACCTAAACTGTAAAATTTAATATTAAAACAGTATTTGTTGTAATCTAAGAATTTATCATTTTGGAAAAAA
>CAYTFZ010000055.1:0-11648 GCA_964437215.1 uncultured Melioribacteraceae bacterium
AAAGATAATCGCATCTTCCGTATTTATTAAATGCAAAATCGATTAGAGAATCCTGAAGTTCCGGCTGGTTTAAATCACCTGCAAATAAATTTTCGGGAGAAATATCAAGTTTAGTTAAATTTTCTTTTCGCCTTGCTGTTGCAATTACTATGTGGTTATCGCCAATTAGCGATTTTGCAATTCCAAAACCAATTCCGCTGCTGGCGCCTGTAACTATGCATATTTTTTCTGAATTTTTCATAAATTCATCTTAGGTTTGAATTTCTGGTTTCAACGGCAATAATAATAATATAGAATAAAAATTCCAAATTAAGATTTTAATCTGCCGATTTGAAAATATAGAACATAATTCCTTTTAATAAAAATTTTTTTTTTGAAAAAAGTTAACTATTATGCGTAACGTTTAATAATCAAGTTATTTATATGAAAATTAAAATTATTCTGCCGGCTGTTATATTTTTAACTTCTTTTTTATTTTCTCAGCAAAAGAATTTTTTAAGTGAAGAATTTCTTCAGCCGCGGATGAGGGTAATTGTTATTAACGATTTCGGAGGTGATCCCGACGGTCTCTTTCAACTCGTTCACCAGATATTATCGCCGTCAGCGGAAATAAGAGCAATAATTGGTTCGCACATCTGTAATGCCGGCTTTTTCGGAGTTCCGGAAGATGCAGGATACGCCTGTAAAAAAGCAAACGAAGTTTTAGAAATTATGGATTTGAGCAGCAAGTATTCTGTTCTAAAAGGTTCTGATTTACCGCTTGAGGATGAAGAAAAACCCCGGATTTCGGAAGGTGCTGAAGCAATTATTAAAGAGGCGATGAGGCTTGATACTGATATTCCGCTTTATGTTGTTTGCGGCAGCGGACTTACAGATATTGCAAGCGCATATATTATAAATCCGGAAATTGCACAAAAACTAACGCTTGTGTGGATTGGCGGTCCGGAATACAGCGGAATTGCATTTCCTCCTCCGGGTTGTACTTCGCTGGAATATAATACATCGATAGATATTAAAGCTGCACGGGTGATTTTTAATAAATCGGATATGCCGGTATGGCAGGTTCCGCGCAATTCGTACAGGCAGATTCTTGTATCGTATGCCGAACTTTTAAAAAATGTAAAATGCCAAGGAAAAATTGGCAAATACCTTGCAACTTCAATTGAAGAAGTTTTGAAAATGGCAAACAGCTCGCTTGGCGAAACATATATTTTTGGAGATAATCCCTTAGTGCTGCTAAGTGCTCTTCAATCGTGTTACAATCCCGATCCTTCATCAAGCAGTTATTCGCTTTTGCCGGCGCCAAAATTTAACGAACAGGGATTATACGAATTTCATCCGGACGGAAGAAATATCCGCGTTTATAATAATCTTGATGTACGTTTACTGCTTGAAGATTTTTATGCAAAACTTGAATTATTTAATTGAAAGGAATAGAAAGGATAATGAGAATAGTTTCTGTTAGAGAAAACCCGGGTTATAAAGATACAGCGATTGAATATTTCCAGAAGAATTGGAAAAGTGTTTATCCGGTTATTTACGAAGATTGTATAAATCATTGTATTGATGCAGATAACCCTCTTCCCCAATGGTATTTGCTTGAAAAGGAAAATGAAATAATCGGGTGCGCGGGATTGATTACAAATGATTTTATCAGCAGGATGGATTTGTATCCCTGGGTTTGCGCTTTGTTTATCGAAGAAAAACACAGAGGAAATTCCTACGGTTCGCTTCTTCTTGAAAAGGCAAAAGAAGATACGCGGAGTGCGGGATTTAAAAATCTTTATCTTTCAACCGGCCACACCGGATATTACGAAAAGTACGGGTTTGAATACATCGGACAAGGTTATCATCCATGGCAGGAAGAATCTCGTATCTACCGTATTCAAGTATAATTTTTAAATAATTGTTGAAGGATTGTATGTTAGGTAAAATTGGTGTTCAGTTCAAAAAGCCAAAAGGAATTTTGGGTAAGTTTGTTTCCGGATTAATGAAAAAAGGAAATCAGCCGAAATATGATCTAATGATTAAAGAATTAAATGTTTCCGAAGGAGATTCTATTCTTGAAATAGGTTATGGTCCCGGAATCGGGATTGAAATGATAAATTCTTTGCGGAGTAAAATAAATGTTGACGGTATTGACTTTTCGGAACTGATGTTTAAAGAAGCTTCCAAACGAAACAAGAAAAAAATTCTTGAGGGCAGAGTAAGACTTTATATGGGAGATTTTATAAACTATTCATTTAACGGAAATAAGTACAATAAAATATTTTGCATAAATGTAATTTATTTTTGGGATGAACTGATAACGCCTTTTCAAAAAGCAAACAGTTTGTTAAAAGAGAACGGCTGCTTTTATATTTATATGTCGGATAAAGAGCGGCTTGATAAAATAAAGTTTACAAATAACACTGCTTTTAATAAATATGAAATTGAACATGTAACCGAAAAACTTAAATTTGCCGGTTTTAAAAGAATCGAAACAAATTTTGTTAGTGGTTTTTACATTAAGGCATTTAAATAGCTCATTCTGGTTTTTGAAACAAATCTATCTATTAATTTCCAGGCAATTTGCTCTTTTTTTCATTGCAAACCATATTTTTATTCATATTTTTGAACGTTTCTAATTATCTCGCTTAATTAAATGTTTTGCTATACATAAATATTTAGGAATACTTATGGAAGAACACGTTAGCATTTCAATACTAAGCCTTATCCCTTTTGCATTAATGCTTGCATCAATTGCAGTTTTACCTTTGATGTTTCATCATTTCTGGGAGAATAACAAAAACAAACTAATCATTTCGATAATACTCAGCATACCTATAATTATTTATATGCTTTCGATAAACGAGGGCGCAGAACTTTATCACATAATAATGTTTGATTATATCCCGTTTATAATTTTGCTGGGGTCCCTTTTTGTAATTACCGGAGGAATTTATCTTTCGGGCGATATAGAAGCTACACCGAAAACAAATACAATTTTTCTGCTGATCGGTGCAATACTGGCTTCATTTATCGGGACAACAGGCGCAGCAATGCTGCTTATCAGACCTGTAATTCAAACTATTAAAGAACGTAAATACAAAGAACATACAATATTATTTTTTATTGCAATTGTTGCAAACTGCGGCGGTCTGCTTACTCCGCTAGGAGATCCGCCCCTTTTTATGATGTATCTTCGCGGAACTCCGTTCTTCTGGTTTTTTAATCTCATTTGGTTTTGGGTTATAACAAACGGAATTCTTCTAATAATTTATTTTCTTGTTGATTTATACTTTTATAAGAAAGAAAAATATGCCGATATTAAAAGGGATTTAATTAATATCCGTCCTTTAAAGCTTGAAGGGAAATTAAACTTTGTATGGCTTTTAGGAATAATTCTTTCAGTTGCTTTTTTAAATGAACAATATCTGGAATTTATAAAACAAAATGCTAATTATAAATTTATCCGCGAGATAGTTATAGTTGGTCTTTCGGCGTTATCGCTGCTTTTAACACCCCGCTTGCTGCGTGTTTCAAACAATTTTACCTGGGAGCCTATTAAAGAAGTTGCATACCTGTTTCTTGGAATATTTATCACAATGGTTCCATGTCTGCTTTATCTGCAAATGCACGCAAAAGAACTGGGTGTAAATTCCGCTGCTCAGTTTTATTATTACACTGGATTTCTAAGTGCATTTTTAGATAATACGCCGACAGCTGTAACATTTTATACTTTAGCTTCAGGTTTAGGACAAACCTCTGCACAAATGGTGGCAGGAATTCCTGTTCTTGTTATGGAAGCAATCTGCGTTGCGGCGGTATTTTTCGGAGCAATGACTTATATAGGGAACGGACCTAACTTTATGGTTAAAGCGGTTGCTGAGGAAAATAACATCAAAATGCCTTCTTTCTTCGGATATATGTTTAAGTTTTCGATTATCATACTTCTTCCGGTTTATATTTTAGTTGAATTATTCATATTATGATAATAATTACAAATTAGAGGAATCAGATGAAATATTTAATTCTGGTTTTACTTTTAATATTAAATGGTTGTGTTAAAGAAAACACCGAAAACAGGAAAAACAACTCTACTTTAAACAGCCATTTTCAAATTGTTTCCAGCGAAAGACCGATAATTTTTACAGGCGATACACAAACTACAAGCGATTGGGAGTTTTGGCGTGAAAACAACGATGGAATCCGGAAAAAGATTTTTGCACAAATTGCTGAACAAAACCCAGGATGTTTAATTATACATGGAGATGCTGTATTTGAGGGCAGTTCAAAAGGTGAATGGGATTTTTTTTGTGAAGACATTTTACCTATACGCCAAAAAGAAATACCTGTTTATCCTGTTTTGGGAAATCACGAGTATTTTGGAGATAACAATGCTGCCCTCAATAATTATTTTTCGAAATTTCCCGAAATTAAAAAATCAAAATTTTATTCGCTGACATATGGAAAAAATGCTTTTTTAATGCTTAATTCGAATTTTAATGAAATGAGCAAATCCGATATCTCGATGCAAAACAGATGGTTTAAAGAAACTTTAGAAAAGTTCAACCAGGACAAATCTATTAAATCAGTTTTTGTAATAACGCATCATCCTCCTTTTACAAACAGCAAAGCTGTATCAGAAAATAAAGATGTTCAAAAATATTTTCTGGATTCATTTATTTCTTCTCCAAAAACTAAAATATTCTTTTCAGGCCATTGCCACAGTTTCGAACATTTTAAAAAGTCGGGCAAGCATTTTGTTGTTTCGGGCGGCGGCGGCGGACCTCGGCAGGAAGTTGAAACCGATCCGGATAAAATGAAATTTAAGGATGAGTTTATGGGTATGGGAATAAGACCTTTTCATTACTGCAGATTGGTAAATTCCAACAAGAATGAAAACTTGGAAGTCGTTTTTCTGGATGAAAAAACAGGAGAATGGAAAACTGGCTATAAAATAATTCTTAATTGAAAAAGACATATATGATGTTCAGTAAAAAATGTTTTAAGAATAAATAAACAGTTGAAAAATTATATACTAAGTGTTAATTTTTAGTAAACCATTAAATGGAAAAATTATGAAAACCAAATTATTTATCTACGCAGCTTCGATTGTTTTAACAGTTTTGTTAACATCTTGCGGAGCTTTTTGCTGATTTAAAAAGGGGGGGGGTATTTCCCCTTTATAGAGTTACTTTGTAACAAAATTCAAAGCTGATTCCTTTATTTCTAGATTTCTTCCTTGTAATATTTTTTATAATTTCCGGCACTATTTTAAAATTTTAACGGTTCTAATATGAAAAAGATAATATTTGTTTCAGCATTATTTATTATATCAATTTTACCTGAAGGAACTATGAAAGAAAACAATCCTCTGCTAAAGAATTTTGATCTGCCTCCGTTTGAGGAAATAAAAGAAGAGCATTTTTTACCGGCATATAATATTGCAATAGAGCAGCATAACATTGAAATTAAGGAAATTACCGAAAACAAAGAACCTGCCAATTTAAAAAATACTGTTGAAGCGCTTGATTACAGCGGAAGACTTTTAGTTCAGGTAAATTCAATTTTCAGTAATCTGACCTCTGCAAATACCAATGACGAAATGCAAAAAATCTTCAAGCAAGTTGCTCCGCTGCTTTCAGCTCACAGCGATGATATAAATCTAAACAAAATATTGTTTGAAAGAATTCGGACAGTCTATGAAAAAAAGGATAAACTGAATCTTTCTGCCGAACAGAATATGCTGCTCGATAAATACTACAAACAATTTATCCGCGGAGGTGCAGCTCTCAGTGAATCGGATAAAAACGAGCTTAGGAAAATTAACGAAAGGCTTTCTGTGCTGAGTGTATCTTTTGGTGAAAATGTTCTTAAGGAAAACAATAGATTTGAACTGATTTTAGAAAATAAAGATGACCTTGCCGGATTGCCCGAATCCGTAATAGATGCAGCATTTAAATCTGCTCAGGCAAAAGGTTATGCCGGAAAATGGCTTTTTACTATTCATAAACCAAGTCTTATTCCGTTTCTTCAGTACTCGCAAAAACGCAATTTACGCGAAAAAATGTATAAAGCTTATATTATGAAAGGCGATTACGGTGATGAATTGGATAATAAAAAAATTATTTCCGAGATGATTTCGCTGAGAATTAAAAAAGCAAACTTGCTCGGGTATAAAACTCACGCCGATTTTATTCTTGATGAAAATATGGCAAAAACTCCCGCAAGAGTTACAGAATTTTTAGATAAACTTTGGGCGCCGGCTGTTGAAATGGCAAAGCTCGAATTATCGGAGCTTCAGAAAATTGCCGATAAAGAAGGTGACGGAATAAAAATTCAGCCTTGGGACTGGTGGTTTTATTCCGAAAAAATCCGTAAGGAAAAATACGACCTGGATGAAAACGAACTCCGTCCTTACTTCAAACTTGAAAATGTTCGTAAAGGCGCATTTCTTCTTGCAAAAGAACTTTTTGGAATAGAATTTAAGAAATTGGAAGGCATTCAAGTTTACGATCCCGAAGTGGAAGTATTTGAAGTTACAGAAGAAAACGGAAATCATATAGGGGTATTTTATACAGATTTCTTCCCACGCAGCGGAAAAGGCGGCGGCGCTTGGATGAGTTCATTTAGAGATCAGTATAAATTTAGGGGTGAAAATATTACTCCTGTAATTGTAAATGTCTGTAATTTTACCCGCCCGACTGATAAACAACCTTCTTTATTAAGTCTGGAAGAAGTTGAAACTCTTTTTCACGAATTCGGGCATGCTCTTCACGGTATGCTTTCAAATACAATTTATCCTAGACTATCAGGTACAAGTGTTTCGCGCGATTTTGTTGAACTTCCTTCGCAGATTATGGAAAACTGGGTGTTTGAACCGGAATTTCTTAAACTTTACGCATTTCATTATGAAACAGGCGATGTAATTCCAGAAGAATTAATCCGTAAGATTGAAAATTCTTCAAAATTCAATCAGGGTTTTGCAACACTTGAATATCTTGCAGCTTCATATCTCGATATGGATTGGCACACATTAACCGATACAACAATTTCGGACGTGAATGATTTTGAAAAAAAATCAATGGGCAGAATAGGGCTTATACCTGAAATAGAACCTCGTTACAGAAGCACATATTTTGCTCATATTTTCAGCGGGGATTATTCTTCCGGTTATTACAGCTACATTTGGGCTGAAGTTCTTGATGCAGATGCATTTCAGGCTTTTAAGGAAAATGGTTTGTTTGATAGAAAAACAGGAATGTCCTTCCGCAGAAATATTCTTGAAAAAGGCGGAACCGAAGAACCGATGAAGCTCTACATCAAGTTCCGCGGTAAAGAACCTTCTGTTGAACCATTGCTTAAAAATCGGGGACTTGATAAATTAAAAAAAGGCAGCATTTGATGTAAGCTTGATAAAAATCAAGTCTATAAATTTCTTATATGCTTTATCTCTTTAATTCGCTGATTATTATCCGATAATTACAGAGTAATTAAAAATAGTCGGGATTATTTTGATAAAGCTTTTTATATACATATCAGGGTTTATACTTTTTATATATCCTCAGGAAAACAATCTGAGGTTTATCCACATTTCTTCAAATGAGGGACTTTCACAGTCGAATGTAAGATCAATTTTACAGGATAAAAAAGGATTTTTATGGTTCGGCACGGCAGACGGTCTCAATAAATTTGACGGGTCAGAATTTACTGTTTACAAACCTAATTATATCGATTCTGTTTATGTTATTGGCAATAATTTCTCTTCTTTATTCGAAGACAGTAAAGGGATTATCTGGCTGGGAACCGAAAGAGGAATTGGATATTATGAACGGAAAATTGATAAATTTTATTCTTTTTTAGATACTGCCAAATATCCAAAAGCTGTATGTCTTGGAGAAATAGGTGCAATTGTTGAAGATGAAAATACAAATCTTTGGCTTGCAACCAATTTCGGTTTAATATTTTATGACAGAAGATCAAAGAAATTTAAACAAATTTCTCACACTCCCCTTGAAACAGTATTTATAGACAGCCGAAAGAATATCTGGCTGGGAACATCTTATGACGGTCTTCAATTGTTGGATAAAAAAACTTATAAAACAACAAGATATTATATCAAACCAAAAGATACGCCGGAAATAAAAAATTATGAAGTTAGAGTTATTAAGGAAGATACCGATGGATTTTTATGGGTGGGTACATACGGATACGGATTGGCAAAATTTAATCTAAATGATTCATCAAAGCAGATGTCTGTAATCTATATGCATGATATGAAAGATGATAACTCAATAGGTGGTAACCTTGTTTTATCATTACTTTTAGAAGAAGAGGGGGTTTGGGTTGGACTGGATAACGGTGGAATAAGCTATCTTACAAAAAAAAGTAATAGATTTATCCGGTATATCAATAATCCGAATGATGCTTTCAGTATCAATAACAATTCAATTTATTCAATATTAAAAGATAATGCCGGTGATCTTTGGTTTGGTACATATTCTGGCGGAGTAAATTATTTAAATAGGGCAAATCAGGTTTTTAAGTATTTCAGAAATATTCCCGGCAATAGTAAAAGTCTTTCTTCTAATGTAGTAAGAGATTTTGCGGAGGAGAAATCAGGAAACATTTGGATAGCTACTGATGGCGGCGGGCTGGAATATTTTGATATAAGTAAGAATGAATTTATTCATCATAGCACGGCAAATACCAATATTATTAATAATGCTGTTTTAACAGTATTTATCGATACAAAAGATAATATTTGGATTGGCAATTGGGATGGAGGTTTAAGTCTTTTCAACAAGCAAAATAAATCGTTTACTGCATATACCCCCGAAAATTCTGCTATAACAAGCCGTAACATTTTTGATATTGATGAAGATAAAAATGGTAATTTGTGGCTTGCTTCAACAAATGGAATAATTAAGTTCGATCCTAAAACAAAACAATTTGAAGACTATTCAACTAATAACAGTGAAATTCTCAATAGTCATAACGAGGTTGTTTTAGTTGATAGTAAAGGTTTTATTCTCGCAGGAACTTCCGACGGATTAAGTATTATTGATCCAGTAACGCACAAAATAAAAAATTACAAAGCTGATGTAAACAAGAAAAATTTACTTTCTGCAGGGTTTGTAATGTCAATTTATGAAGAAAGCCCGTCTGTTTTATGGATTGGTACTTCGCTTGGGATGAATAGATTAAACAGAGAAACCGGAAAAATTGAACGTTTTTTTGAAAATGACGGACTGCCTCATAATTCTATAAGAAGTATTGTAGCAGATGATTACGGAAATTTATGGATAACCACAACAAAAGGAATTTCAAAATTTAATATAAAAAACCGGACATTTAAGAATTATACAAAATCTGACGGAATTCAAGGAAATGAATATATTATTAACAGCTTGTATAAAACCTCAAATGGAAAAATTCTTTTCGGCGGAGTTGATGGCTTCGATTATTTTGATCCGAAGGAAGTTGTATATAATAAGTTTATTCCACCCGTAGAAATAACTGACTTTAAAATATTCAACGAATCTGTAATTCCTGGAAAAAAAGGTTCTGTATTAACGGTTGGTGCAGGAGAAACTACTGAAATCACGCTTTCTTACCAACAATCATTTTTTTCTTTCGAGTTTGCTGCTCTTAATTTCCGTGTTGCCGATAGAAATCAGTATGCCTATATGTTGAAAGGTTTTGATGCCGGCTGGAATTATATTGGGAACAGAAGAACAGCAACTTACACCAATCTTGATCCAGGAAAGTACGAATTTGTTGTAAAAGCTGCAAATAACGACGAAGTGTGGAATGAAGAGGGTAAATCGATAAAAATTATAATTACGCCTCCTTTCTGGCAGACTTGGTGGTTTATAACAATTGTTGTTTTAATATTAGCTGCAATAATTTATATACTGATTGTGGATAAAATTCAGAAAAATGAAATTAAGCTTTTACAGAAATCCGAAAAACTTAAATCGGAGTTTTTTGCACAAATGTCTCACGAAATACGATCCCCGATTAATGTTATTTTTAGCTATTTAAGTATAATTGAATCGGAATACAATTCACTTTCCGAAGAAGAACTGAAAAGCTTTTTTGCAAGTATCCATAGTTCCGGAACCAGAATAATAAGAACAATCGAACTTTTATTGAATATGTCCGAAGTCCAATCGCATACTTATAATTATCAGCCGAAAGAAATGGACTTAGAAGAAGAGGTGTTAACGCCTATTTTTAAAGAGTATTTAGCCTTGGCTAAGGGGAAAAATCTTGATTTGACAATTACTAAAGAAAACCAGATTCCAAAATTATTTCTTGATGAATATACGATAAAACAAATTTTCTCGAATTTAGTTGATAACGCAATAAAATACACTAAGAAAGGTTCTATTGAGATAGTTTACGGAATGAATGAGCATATGTATGTAAAGATTATCGATACAGGCATCGGAATTAAGGCTGAATATATGAAAAGTATTTTTGAGCCGTTTACTCAGGAAGATCACGGTTATACAAGAAAATATGAAGGAAACGGACTTGGTTTGGCTTTGGTAAAAAGATATTGTGAGTTAAATGATGCCCAAATAAATGTAAAAAGCGAAAAGGAAAAAGGATCGACTTTCGAAGTGATAATAAATAAAAGCAGGATTGTCTGATTTTAAAAGAAGCCCGGCTTTTACCGGGTTTTTCTTTAAATAAAATATTCGAAACAAAAAATTAGTGACGAGCTAAAACCTACGGGAGCTTTCACTGACCCGCCGAATAAATAAACTGTTTTCAAATCCACATAATTATTCCAAATATTATTTTTGATAATTATTATATTTTTAAAATATGATACCCGTTTCTGTTTTTTGAAAAAGGGAAAGTATATAACAAATCAATAATTCAGTGCAAAAAATTATGCGTATATTTAATTTTTATATGGTTATTATTCCTTACGGTTATTTATATTTGCTGAATGAATTTGTTAACTACGGATTTCAGATGGCGGATTTTGAATTAGTATCAAATTATCAGCCTTCCGGCGATCAGCCGGCCGCAATTGAAGAACTTACTTCCGGAATTGAAAAAGGAGAAAAGCATCAGGTGCTGCTCGGGGTTACCGGCAGCGGAAAAACATTCTCCATTTCAAATGTAATTAAAAATGTAAACAAGCCCACTCTTGTAATATCGCATAACAAAACACTTGCAGCCCAGCTTTATTCCGAGTTTAAATCCTTTTTTCCAAACAATGCCGTTGAATTTTTTATAAGCTATTACGATTACTATCAGCCTGAAGCTTATGTTGTAAAGAGCGATCTTTATATAGAAAAAGATTTTTCGGTTAACGAAGAAATTGACCGTTTGCGTTTAAAGGCTACAACGGCATTAATTGAAGGAAGGCGCGATGTTATTATTATTGCTAGTGTTAGCTGCATTTACGGCATTGGTGCGCCGGACGAGTATGCCCGCCAGATATTATTCCTTAAAAAAGGTATGCAGCTCGAGCGGAAAACGCTTATGCGTAAACTTATTGATATTTATTACAACCGCAATGATGCTGAATTTACACGCGGAACATTCCGCGCGCGCGGAGATGTTGTTGAAATAATACCCGCATATCAAAACGAGGAAGCTGTAAGAATTGAATTCTGGGGAGACGAAATTGAAAGAAT
>CAYTFZ010000055.1:11748-17196 GCA_964437215.1 uncultured Melioribacteraceae bacterium
GGGAGACCTCCCGGATCGCGTCCATCGTGTCTGTTTGATTATTTTCCGAACGACTTTTTACTGATAATAGACGAAAGCCATGTTACTGTTCCGCAAATAAGAGGAATGTATAACGGAGACAGAGTAAGGAAAATGACGCTTGTAGATTTTGGCTTTCGTCTCCCTTCGGCGCTTGATAACCGTCCGCTGAAATTTGATGAATTTGAAAATCTTGTAAACCAAGTGATTTACGTCAGCGCCACGCCTGGCGATTACGAGCTTAATAAAACCGGCGGAGCGTTTGTTGAACAAATAATACGTCCAACCGGACTGCTTGATCCGGAAATAGAAGTAAGACCGATTAAAGGACAGATTGACGACTTACTTGGCGAAATAAAGAAAAGAGTTTCGAATAAAGAAAGAGTTTTAGTTACAACTTTAACAAAAAAAATGGCTGAAGATCTATCGGATTATTTTGATAAGTTAGGAATACGTGTCCGCTATATTCACAGCGATATCGATTCTCTCGAAAGAGTGGAAATCATACGCGATTTGAGAATCGGCGATTTTGATGTTTTAGTGGGGGTTAATCTTTTACGTGAAGGTCTTGATTTGCCCGAAGTTTCGCTTGTGGCTATAATTGATGCCGACAAGGAAGGTTTTTTACGCAGCGAAAGATCTTTGATGCAAACAGCAGGAAGAACCGCAAGAAATGTAAACGGGAAAGTTATAATGTATGCCGATAATATTACAAACTCGATGAGGCTAACAATAACTGAAACCAACCGCCGGCGGAAATTGCAGGCAGAATATAACAAGCAGAACAATATTTCGCCAACAACAGTGCTTAAATCTATCGAAGAAATACTTTCGTCAACATCCATTGCCGATGTAAGGAAAAAAGACAAAGAGAAAGAAACTGCATTTACAAAAGTAGCAGAACCGGTTATTAAATATATGTCCAACAATCAAAAGCAGGAAATAATTGAGCAAATGACCGAAGAAATGATTTCAGCCGCAAAGGATTTGGAATTTGAAAGAGCTGCAGCTATCCGCGACGAAATTGAAAGGTTAAAAAAGACTTTAAAATAAATTATTTTTATTTTTGTTAAAGATTTATTTTACAGAGAGTACAATTATGATAATTGAGTTCGAAAAATCCGCAAAGGCAGAAGATTTTGCAAATCATCTGCAAGTATTTGAAGAAAATTCCGAAGTGCAAAGCATATTCATCCTTTCGTGCGATGGGAATGATTATACGCCGGAAAATATTAACAAGATACTTCAGAATTGCAAAAAACCGATTTTCGGAGGGATTTTTCCTCAAATAATTTACGAAGATATGCAGTACGAAAAAGGAACTGTCTTCTGCGGATTATCCGAGAAAACAGATGTCCATATAATTCCAAATTTAAGTCTTCCCGATGAAAATTACGACCGTTATTTGGAAAAGACGATTGACGGAAATGTGCAGGCAAAAACAATTTTCGTTTTTGTTGACGGATTTGCTAAACGAATTGCTTCTTTTATAGAAAGTTTATTTAATATTTTCGGACTCGAAACAAATTACATTGGCGGCGGGGCAGGTTCTTTAAGTATGAAACAAAAACCATGTCTCTTTTCAAACGAAGGATTGATAAAAGATTCTGCTATTATTGTTCATTCATCAATAACAAGCGGAATAGGAGTTTCGCACGGCTGGGAAAAAATAAGCGGACCATTAAAAGTTACAGAATCCGACCGGAACAAAGTTATTTCCTTAGACTGGGAACCGGCATTTAATGTTTACAAGAATATTGTTGAGTCTCATTCAGGTGATAAATTTACGAATTTGAATTTTTTTGAAATATCCAAAGGTTATCCTCTTGGAATTACAACATTATCGGATGAGGAAATAATACGCGATCCTGTATCGGCTGATAAAAACGGCAGCATAACTTGTATTGGCGAAGTTCCGCAGGATTCGTTTGTAAGCATAATGAACGGGAAAAAAATATCAATAATCAGGGCAGCAGGAAACGCGCTTTTCAAAGCAGAAAACGAATTGCCCGAAGGTAAAAATATTGAAACTGTATTTTTTATAGACTGTATTTCCAGAGTACTATTTTTGGAAGGTGATTTTTCTAAAGAGCTGGCAATGGTTCAATATCCCGGTAAAAAAGTTTTCGGAGCTCTTACAATAGGCGAAATAGCCAATAATAAAAAAGATTATCTGGAATTTTACAATAAAACCAGTGTTATAGGGGTTTTTGCCGAATGACCGTAAGCGCTGCCGAACAAATACAACTGCTTTTCGAAATACTTATGTCTGTCGATTCTCACGCGGATATTAAAGTATCGGCAAAAAAAAGTCTCTCGCTTATATTGCGTAAATTAAATTGTTCTGCCGGAGGTATTTTTTTTGTTAATTTACTTTCGGATGAAAGTGATGTTGTTAAGGAAATAATAAGTATTCCGCAAATATCAATAAATAGTTTTTATCTCGATTCGCTCGAAACATTTACAGACAAAATCAGAAAAACAGGCTGGGTTGATTTGCAGAAGTCTTTTCCTTTTTGTTATAATCACGAAAATGAAGGTTACTGCCATATTCTTAATCTTTCAGATTTCGGATTTATATTATTAATAAAGAACAACGGCTGTTTTCCTGATTCATTTATTAAATCGCTGCAGCCGGTGTTTAATAAAATCGGCAGTATTTATAATTCGATGCTTAAAAACGAGACACTTCTTTTAAATGAAGAAAGATTGAGGAGCATTTACGAAAACGTAAACATAGGGCTTTTTCGTATTTCATCTGCAGGAAATATTCTTATGCTTAATCCTGCAGGAAGAAAAATTCTCGGAATAAACAACGAGTCAGATATCGGGGAAATGATAATTACCGATTTCTATAAAGATCCTTCGTTCCGCGATGAATTGGTTGATGCTCTTGAAAAACAGAAAAATATAAAGGGAATCCGTACTCATTGGAAAAAGAAATCTGGCGAATTTTTTCCAGTTAATATCAATGTAACGGCATATTACGATGAAAGCGGAAAAATCCGGCATTTCGAGGGTTCGTTCGAGGATATTACAGAAAGAGAGAATTTCGAAAATAATCTCAAAGCGGCAAAAGAAAATGCCGAAAAATCGGAAAAATTGAAATCCGATTTTCTTGCGCAAATGTCGCACGAAATAAGAACGCCCGTTAATACAATCCTAAATTATACTTCTTTGCTAACAATTGACGAGAATGCTGGCAGAGATCAGCAAAATGCATTCATTTATGATTCGATAGAAAATGCTGTGAATAGGCTTTTGCGCACGATTGATCTTGTGCTGAATATGTCGGATATTGAAAATAACACTTACAAAGCAATTTTTGAAGAGGTGCATTTTGAGCGCGATGTTCTTAAGCCGATTATTCAGGAATTCAATTCGGCTGCAGATAAAAAGAAACTGAAGCTCGAACTTACAAGCACTGATACTTCGCAAATAGTTTATGCGGATAAATATACTTTAATCCAGATTGTAGTTAATTTGCTTGATAACGCAATAAAGTATACTCATAAAGGTAAAATAACTCTTTCAATAAAAGACAATATTTTTTCAATTTCCGATACAGGAATCGGAATTTCGGAAGAGTATATTCCTCAATTATTCCAGAAATTTTCGCAGGAAGAAACAGGTTATTCGCGTAAGTTTGAAGGTACGGGATTAGGATTATCGCTTGTAAAAAAATACTGCGAAATAAATAATGCCGAAATATCGGTTGAAAGTAAAAAAGGAATTGGAACCACATTTAAAGTAATTTTCAAACAAAAAAGTCCGTTTATAAATGAGTATAAAAAACAAGTTTTACAATAACTTCGATTTCGGGAGACTTAAAACCAGTGAAAGGAATGACGATTACAGAACGCCTTTTCAGATTGATCGCGATAGGATTATTCATTCCTCGGAATTCCGAAGACTGCAGGGGAAAACACAAGTTTTTTTACCGGGTGAATATGATTTTTACCGAACAAGGCTTACTCATTCAATAGAAGTAGCGCAAATCGGCAGATCTATATGCAATTATCTTTTGAAAAAGGAAAAAGACTTTTTTTCGGAAGAATATTATCCCGATAGCGACCTTGTTGAAGCAGCCTGCCTTTCCCACGATCTTGGGCATCCGCCTTTCGGGCACGCAGGCGAAAGGACACTAAACAGACTGATGAAAGAAACCGGCGGTTTTGAAGGAAATGCGCAGACTTTAAGGCAGATAACAGAAATCTTTTATAAAGCTGGCAGCGATCGCAAAGGAATGAACCCGACACGGGCATTTCTTGACAGTATTTTAAAATATAAAAGTCTTTACACAAACTCAGGAATGCCCGAAAATCATTTTATCTATGATGAACAGAAAAAGTATATCGATTTTATTTTCGAAGGAAGAGAAATTCCCAACGGAATTAATTCTTTTGATAAATTAAATTCATTCAGGAGCATCGAGTGCCAGATAATGGATTGGGCAGATGATACGGCCTATGCAATTAACGATTTAGTTGACAGTATTTCCGGCGGATTTCTTTCGATTGTAAAATTGGAAAATTTTGGCAAAGAAAATTCATCGCGATTTAACGATTACCAGAATAAATGTCTGCAAAATATTATTGAAAGTATTTTATCCGGAAACTATAAACGAAAATTTGGTTCAGAAATAGGAGAATTTATATCATCTTGTACAATAAAAGAACGCGATACCTTTATGGATGATCTGACGAACCGTTATAAATACGAGCTTGCAATTTCGCAAGAAGCTGTTGATAAAGCAGCTCTTTACAAGCAGATTTCCGTTCATCTGGTTTTTCGTTCACCCCAACTGCATCAAATGGAGTTTAAAGGCGATCTTATGATTGAAAGGATGTTTGAGGTTTTCCGGGAGAATTATACAACCGGAAAGAGTAATAAAAAACTTCTGCCGGATTTTTCTCATAATCTTATAAAAAATACTTCCGATGAAAATTTGCGGATTCGTCTTATTTGTGACCAAATTGCAGGGATGACGGATTCGTATGCAATGAGGACTTACCGCCGGTTATTTGAACCAGATTTTGGATCAATTGTAGATATAGCATAATGAAAATTTCAGAAAATATAAATATACCCGAAAACGAAATTGAACTAAGCGCTATACGGTCGCAAGGTAAAGGCGGACAAAACGTAAACAAAGTTGCCACCGCAATTCATTTAAGATTTAATGTTGTTTTATCCTCACTTCCCGAAGAAATTAAAAACAATATATTAAATATTAAGGATAAAAGAATTACTTCCGAAGGCATAATTGTAATTAAGGCGCAAAAATACAGGACTCAGGAAAAGAACAAAGAAGAAGCGCTTAAACGGCTTGAGGAATTGATAAGGAAAGCTTTGATAAAACAGAAACCGCGAAAAAAAACAAAACCTACTGCTGCTGCAAAGTTGAAAAGAATTGACGAAAAAGGAAAA
>CAYTFZ010000056.1:0-8150 GCA_964437215.1 uncultured Melioribacteraceae bacterium
ATTTTTACCGATAAAATCCTGCTGATCGCCGATAATGTTTTTAATAAATTAAAATAAGCAGTTATGTTTACATCAGAAATTATAATTAAATCTTTGAGGTAAACAATGAATTCACAAAAACTTCATCCGCGAATGCTTGTAGGACTGTTTTTCATATTCCTTGGCATTTTATTTTTGCTGGATAACTATTACAATTTCGGCATTGATATTTTGGGCGATATTATCAACTGGAAAAATATTCTTATTGCAGCCGGAACAGTTATTCTTGTAGCAAAATCCCACAAAACTCCCGGTTTTGTTTTGATAGGCATAGGTTTATGGGGTTATTTTCCTGACTTTTGGCCGCTTCTTCTTATTCTGTTAGGAATTTCAATAATTTTAAGAAATAAGCCTCCAAAGGATGATGATGATAAATCTTTCTTCCATTTTAACAGTAATCCCGAAAAAGTTGATAAAAACAAAATTGACGATGCATCGATTTTTGGCGGAGGAACAAAAGTGGTGATTTCCGATGCTTTTACCGGCGGGAAAATTACATCAATATTCGGCGGTTCGGAAATAGATCTAACTCAATGCAAGCTGGCTCCCGGAGATAATTATCTTGATATTCTTGCAGTATTCGGCGGCTCAACGCTTATAATTCCTCCCGATTGGAAAGTTGTAGTTGATGTTCTGCCAATTTTCGGAGGTTTTTCGGATGACAGAAAAAAATATGCAAATATGGTTCAGCCGGATGACAGAATTTTGTATGTAAAAGGAATTGTAATTTTCGGCGGCGGCGAACTTAAAAGCTATTGACAGGAAGAATTAATGTATAATCCGTTTTTAAAAAACAGAAAAATACTTATAAGTTATCTTTTTATATGGTTAATAATAATTGCAGCTCATTCTGCTGTTCAGTATTTTTTATTCAATACCGGTTTGTCCGAGTCGGTTACGGATAGTATTGTTTTCAATCTTTTGTATTTGGGAATCGGATTAAGTTTATGGTATCCGGCCCGTTTTATCACATTCGAAAATTATGCGCCGGTAAAAGTTATAACAAATCATATTGTATCAGCTCTTGTTACATCGGGCATCTGGATTTTTACCGGATACAGCATTTTAAGTCTGTTCTTTGAAAATAATGAAAAGTATATGCTGTACCTTAAAGATTCCCTGATTTACCGGTTTGCGGAAGGATTGGTTTTCTATCTTGCAATAACAATAATAAATTACTTGATAATATATTACACAAATTTCCGCGAAAAAACATTAAAAGAAGCAGAATTAAAAGCTCTTGTTAAGGAAGCCGAACTGAGGTCTTTGAAATATCAGATTAATCCGCATTTTATATTTAACAGTCTTAATTCAATCAGTTCGCTAACAACAACAAATCCCGAAAAAGCTCAGGAAATGACTATAAAATTATCTTCATTTATGCGAAGCACGCTTGCCAAAAACGAAAACTATATGAGCAGTTTGAAAAACGAAATTGCAAATGCTAAATTATATATGGATATTGAAAAAGTAAGATTTGAAGATAAATTCGAGTTTACGGAAGAGTTATCGGAAGAATGCCAATCGCTGCAAATACCTGCTATGATTTTGCAGCCTCTTTTTGAAAATGCAATAAAACACGGCGTTTACGAAAGTCTGGAAAAAGTTTTTATAAAACTTGCCTGTAAAAAAGAAGGAGAATATCTTGTTATAATGGTTGAAAATAACTTTGATCCTTCATCGGTTCCTCAAAAAGGGGAGGGCATCGGGCTTGTTAATATTAAAACGCGGATGAGCCTTGTTTATAAACAGGATAATTTATTGACTTATTCGAAAAGCAGGAATATTTTTACTGTTAAGCTATTTATTCCATTACCTGAAAAAGGGGAAAAAAATGAGTGAAAAAATAAAAACTCTAATTATTGATGACGAAAAACTTGCTCGTGATATTATAAAAAACTATTTAGGAAATCACAGCGAATTTGAACTTTCGGGCGAATGCAGCAACGGGTTTGAAGCCTTAAAACAAATTCAGGAAATAAAACCGGATATAATTTTTCTGGATATCCAGATGCCGAAAATAAATGGATTTGAATTACTTGAAATTTTAGATGAACCTCCCGTAATAATTTTTACTACAGCTTTCGATCAGTATGCCCTTAAAGCTTTTGAAGTGAATGCTACGGATTATCTTCTTAAACCGTTTTCGCGCGAAAGATTCAGCGAAGCTGTTGAAAAAGCAAAATTACATCTTAAGAGTAAGAGCGAGTATCTTTCCAAATTATCAGCTTTATCGAACGAAGTAAAAGGAAACGCAGAATATATCAATCGTATAATTGTAAAAAAAAATCAAAATGTAATCATTATTCCGGTAGAAGATGTAAACTATATTGAAGCGCAGGATGATTACGTAATGATACATTGTTCTACCGGAAAACACCTTAAACAGAAGACGATGAAGTCATTCGAAAATCTTCTTGACCCGAAGGAATTTTTAAGAATACACAGGTCTTTTTTGGTAAACATTTCCAGTATAAATAAATTAGAACCGGCGGAAAAAGATAATTATCTGGTAAGATTAAAGGATGGTACATCGCTTCCGGTCAGCAAATCCGGTTATTCCAAAATTAAAGAAATTATGAATTAAGAAGCCGGGATATTATTTTTTCACAAAAAAGCGGCAAATCAATAGGATATTTGATGATTTAAAAATCAATTAGCAAGATCAAGAAGTCTTTTTATTGTTCGTAATCCGTTTTTAACTTTAATAATAATATTATCGATACTTTCCACTGTGTCCGAAACGTTTCTTATATTTTTCTCAACAAGGTAAGTTATGCTGTTATTTCCGGATAAAAGCATTTCCGAATCGGAATAAATCTTTATAGAAATTGCCAGAATTATTACTATTAAAAATACTTTAAAATATGATTTCATAACTCAAATATAAAAATCGGCAGCATAAAGCGCTGCCGTTAATTTATTACTTCTTTTCCTGATCTTTAATAATTGTCATTGCGGTTGCAATCATTCCGGAAATATCTGAAAGGTTGCTTGGAATAATTACAGAATTGTTTGTTTTAGCAAGGTTGCCGAAAGCGCCAACATACTGTTCTGCAATTCTCAAGTTTACTGCATTCATTCCGCCTTTTTCATTTATTGCTGTAGCAATTTCACGAATTCCTTTTGCAGTTGCAAATGCAACACGTTCAATTTCCTGTCCGCGTCCTTCAGCTTCATTAATTCGCTTCATCTTCTCGCCTTCCGATCTGGCAATCATCTCTTGTTTATCACCTTCGGCGCGGTTTATTTTTGCTTGTTTGTCGCCTTCCGATTCTGCAATCAACGCTCTTTTTTCACGTTCTGCGCGCATTTGTTTTTCCATTGCATCTTTAATACTTTGCGGCGGAACAATATTTTTCACTTCATATCTTGTTACTTTAACTCCCCACGGTTCCGACGCTTTATCTACAGCTTCAACAATTGCAACGTTTATAGCTTCGCGTTCTTCAAAAGTTTTATCAAGTTCAAGCTTTCCCATAACGCTTCGCATTGTGGTTTGGGCTAACTGGGTTGATGCAAACTGGTAGTTGTTAATTCCATAAGAAGCTTTCATAGGGTCGATAACCTGAATATATAAAATTCCATCTACTTCAACAGAAATATTATCTCTTGTTATACACATTTGCGAAGGAACATCCAAAGCCTGCTCTTTAAGTGAATGTTTATAAGCAATTTTGTCAACAAACGGAACAAGAATATGAAAACCGGCTTCAAGTGTAGCATTGTATTTCCCTAGCCTTTCAACAATAAATGCAGATCTTTGAGGAACAGTACGTATTGTTTTCATAAAAACGATAAACGCAAAGAAAATTAATCCTATTAGAATCAGTGTAAATGGATCCATTTTTATCTCCTGTTTAATTTCAAATTAATTGTTTCTTTTATTAAATCTGTTTTACTTTTAGTGTTAGTCCGCTTTTACCAATTATTTGCACAAGCGAACCGTTTTGAATTTCAGAATCTGCTTCTGCACTCCAATTTGTTCCGTGCAATTCAACTTTACCTTTGTTTGGAGGCGCAATTGTCTGCACAACAGAAGCTCTTTCACCAATAAAGTCATCAGTGTTTTCGCCAACGCTTGTTTCAGTTTTCTTTTTCCCGCTAAAAAACGAACTGACATATTTACGCAGAGACACGAGAAATATGACTGAAGAAGCTATAAATATTAATAATTGAATATCTAATGACATTGGAAAAATAAGAGTTAAAAGTGCAACCGTCCATGCTCCGGCGCCAAAAAATCCAATTACAAAACCGGGAACTCCTAATTCTGCAATAAACAGAAACAATCCAATTGCAAACCAAATTACCGCCGGATGAGACCAATCCATAAATACTCCTTTTACCTTTATGACAATTAAATTTTTAAGCTGCATAAAACTTACAAAGAATAAAAATCTGATACAATCTGAATTCTAACAGAAAACATAAATATAAGTTTATAAAAATTCTCAGTAATTCTTAGGATTGTTTATATAGTTATGTATACTGATAAATACCCTGAAAATTATTATGTTAAACGTGAACAATAATTAAATAAATTAGTATAATTAATTAAAAAACCAAAATAGCGTAAAAATTTATATCACAAATCGAGAAATATTTATCAAATTAACTTGCCAGCAATAATAAAAATTTCATATTTTTGCAAAGGAATTTTTTTTAAGAACATTCCATAAGCAGCCTCACATTAGAGATAACATCATAAAAACCAAGCTGCAGTAAAAAAAAGTATATTTGAAATAAAAATCAAAAATAAATAAAATAAAACCAGAGGAGGTTTACAATGTCTGTGGAAATTAAACACGCAAGACTTAAAAAATGGATAGATGAAATAGCTGCTATGGTTCAGCCGGAAAACATCTACGTTTGCGACGGTTCAAAACAGGAATACGACACCTTGATGAAAAAAATGGTTGATGCAGGAATGGCTACTCCGCTTGCAAAAAGACCAAACAGTTTTCTGTTTAGATCCGACCCAAGCGACGTTGCACGTGTTGAAGACAGAACTTATATTAGCACTACCAATCAGATTGATGCCGGTCCAACAAATAATTGGATGGCTCCAGCAGAATTGAAAGAAACAATGAAAGGCTTATATAATGGCTGTATGAAAGGAAGAACAATGTATGTTATTCCTTTTTCAATGGGACCTGTGGGTTCTCCTATTGCCAAAATCGGTATTGAACTTACAGACAGCCCGTATGTTGTGTGCAATATGCACATAATGACCCGTGTTGGTACGAAAGTGCTTGATGTTTTAGGAACAGACGGCGAATTTATTCCTTGTATGCATTCAATAGGTGCTCCGCTTGAACCAGGTCAGAAAGACAGCACTTGGCCATGTGCTCCGATTGAAAAGAAATATATCAGCCACTTCCCGGAAGAAGATTTAATTTGGTCTTATGGTTCAGGATATGGCGGAAATGCTTTATTAGGAAAAAAATGCCTTGCTTTAAGAATTGCTTCTGCAATGGCTAAAAGAGAAGGATGGATGGCTGAACATATGCTTATCCTTCGTCTTACTAATCCTGAAGGAAAGAAATTCCACATTGCTGCCGCTTTCCCGTCTGCTTGCGGAAAAACAAATTTGGCAATGGTTATGCCTACAATACAGGGTTGGAAAGCTGAATGTATAGGAGATGATATTGCTTGGATGAAAATTGGTGCTGACGGAAGATTATATGCAATTAACCCAGAAGCTGGATTTTTCGGAGTTGCTCCTGGTACAGCATATTATTCAAATCCTATGGCAATGGATACAATTAAAGAAAATGTTATTTATACAAACTGTGCTCTTACAGATGATAGTGATATTTGGTGGGAAGGTATGGATGGTGATAAACCTGCTCACGCTATCGATTGGAAAGGTAAAGATTGGACACCTGCCAACGGTACTGATGCTGCCCATCCAAATGCTCGCTTTACAGCTCCTGCCGGTCAGTGCCCGGTTATCTGCCCTGATTGGGAAGATCCTAACGGAGTAGCGATTGATATATTCATTTTCGGAGGAAGAAGAGCTTCAACTGTTCCTTTGGTAACAGAAGCTTATGATTGGGATCATGGTGTTTTTATGGGTGCAACAGTTGCTTCCGAAACAACAGCAGCAAATATCGGTTCTGTTGGAAATTTAAGAAGAGATCCAATGGCTATGAAACCTTTCTGCGGTTATAATATGGGCGATTATTTTGCTCACTGGCTCGAAATGGGCGACAGACTTGGTAAAAACGCACCGAAAGTGTTTTATGTAAACTGGTTCCGTAAAGATGAAAAAGGCAGATGGTTATGGCCAGGATTCGGTGAAAACGCAAGAGTTCTTAAATGGATGACTGAAAGAGTTGAAGGCAAAGTAAGTGCTGTTGATACAGCAATAGGACGCCTGCCGGAAATTAAAGAATTCGATACAACCGGATTGAAAATTGAAGAAGCTGATATGAAAGAGTTATTCCGTGTTGATATTACTGCTTACAAAAATGAATTGCCGGATATCGACAAGCATTTTGCTCAGTTCGGCGACAAACTTCCTGCAAGATTGAAAACACAGCTTTCGAAATTAGCAGAAAGACTTGGTTAATTATTATAAAGAAGACAGGTTCGCCTGTCTTCTTTATTTTATATCCAATCAATAATTGAATCATCATAAAAAGTTTAAAATCTCCTTCCTGCAATAGCAATAGCCATTCTGTATTCATTTTGCTTGAAATTATAAAAATAGATTAGTAAGTTGTGCCGAGTATTTACATTATTATGAATTGCTGATTTTTCATAAATAATTTAACTAATCAAGTGTACTTATAAATAACCTATAATTAACAGTAACTGGAGATATATATGGTAAGCGGTCTTTTCTGGTTTGTTCCCTTCGGTTCTATTCTAGCTTTATCTTTTGCCTGGTTTTTCTTTAAACAGGTGATGAAAGAAAGCGAAGGATCTGAATTAATGGCTAAAATTGCAAAACACGTCAGGGTTGGTGCAATGGCTTATTTAAAGCAGCAGTATAAAGTTGTAGGATTTTTCTTCATAGTATTAACACTGTTATTTGCCTTCTTGGCTTATGTACTTAAAGTGCAAAATGAATGGGTTCCGTTTGCATTTATTACAGGGGGATTCTTTTCAGGTCTGGCTGGTTTCTTTGGTATGAAAACCGCTACTTACGCCTCTGCAAGAACTGCAAACGCAGCTAAAAATTCCTTGAATCACGGTCTGCGGGTTGCTTTCCGAAGCGGCGCTGTAATGGGTCTTGTTGTTGTAGGGCTTGGTTTACTTGATATTTCAATCTGGTTTTTAATTTTGAATCATTTTATTATAGATGTTGGCGGACATAAATTAATTGTAATTACAACAACTATGTTAACATTTGGAATGGGAGCTTCCACACAGGCTCTGTTTGCAAGAGTGGGCGGCGGAATTTTTACAAAAGCTGCAGATGTAGGGGCCGATCTTGTGGGTAAAGTTGAAGCAGGAATTCCCGAAGACGATCCGAGAAATCCCGCAACAATAGCTGACAATGTTGGCGACAACGTAGGTGATGTAGCAGGAATGGGAGCAGATTTATACGAATCTTACTGTGGTTCTATTTTAGCTACAGCTGCTTTAGGCGCAGCTGCATTTTTAAATGATCCTGCAATGCAGCTTAAAGCTGTTCTTGCTCCTATGCTTATTGCAGCGGTGGGCATTATCCTTTCAATATTGGGAATATTTATGGTAAAAACAAAAGAAGGAGCTTCCCAAAAGGATTTATTAAATTCGCTGGCAAGAGGCGTAAATATAAGTTCTGTACTTATTGTTACCGGGGCATATATAATATTGAATTATTTAGAAATATCAAATCCGTTAGGCATTTGGGGGGCGATTGTAATAGGACTGATAGTAGGAATTGTAATAGGAAGAGCTACCGAATATTTTACTTCGGAAGAATATAAACCCACTAAGAAAATTGCTGAAAGTTCGCAAACAGGACCAGCAACAGTAATAATTGCAGGACTTGGAGCAGGAATGGTTTCCACAGTAATTCCTGTATTTGCTGTTGCAATCGGTATTATCGGTTCTTATTTATCGGCCGCCGGCGGAGATTTGAATAATATTGGAATGGGACTTTACGGAATAGG
>CAYTFZ010000056.1:8250-10645 GCA_964437215.1 uncultured Melioribacteraceae bacterium
TATCGGCCGCCGGCGGAGATTTGAATAATATTGGAATGGGACTTTACGGAATAGGAATAGCTGCTGTAGGTATGCTTTCTACACTTGGCATAACATTGGCAACCGACGCTTACGGTCCAATTGCCGATAATGCAGGCGGTAATGCAGAAATGGCAGGATTGGGTAAAGAAGTTAGAAAAAGAACAGATGCACTCGATTCTTTAGGAAATACTACTGCTGCAACCGGTAAAGGTTTTGCTATTGGTTCGGCAGCGTTAACCGCACTCGCGCTTCTTGCTTCATATATTGAAGAAATAAAAATGGGTATAAAGTTGATACTTGATAAACCAAGCGAATATATTTTTCCTAATGGAACAGTAATAAAAAGTCTTGAGGAATTAAATGCTATTTCTTTAACAGATTTTATGAATTATTTTAATGTTACATTGATAAATCCTATTGTTTTAGTAGGTGTTTTTATCGGCTCAATGATGGCGTTTCTTTTCTGCGGACTTACAATGAATGCTGTGGGAAGAGCTGCGCAGCGAATGGTTGATGAAGTTAGAAGACAGTTTAAGGAGATTCCAGGTATTCTTGAAGGCAAGGCCGAACCAGATTATGCAAATTGCGTTGCTATTTCAACAAAAGGTGCACAGCACGAAATGGTTTTACCGTCACTTCTTGCTATAGCTGTTCCTGTTGTAACCGGACTTGTTTTAGGTGTTTCCGGAACTATGGGATTATTAGTTGGCGGGTTAAGTACCGGCTTTGTTCTAGCTGTATTTATGGCTAACTCTGGCGGCGCTTGGGATAATGCCAAGAAATATATTGAAACCGGACAGTTAGGCGGAAAAGGTTCTGCAAATCATAAAGCTGCCGTAATAGGCGATACAGTCGGAGACCCTTTTAAAGATACTTCTGGTCCAAGC
This sequence comes from uncultured Melioribacteraceae bacterium, assembly GCA_964437215.1. GTDB lineage: Bacteria > Bacteroidota > Ignavibacteria > Ignavibacteriales > Melioribacteraceae > JAAYAN01. The sequence goes on from CAYTFZ010000056.1 coordinate 9,159, forward strand.
TTGAATATTCTTATTAAACTTATGAGCATGGTTGCTATTGTTATGTCTGGATTGACTGTTGCTTTTCACTTATTATAAAAATAATTAACCCGCCTCAAAAGGGCGGGTTTTATATTTTAAATGGATTATGCTTTTTTTCTGTTTCTTAAATATTCGATAACACCAGGAAGAACCGATATAATCACTATTGCCAGAATAACTGTCGAAAAATTACTTTTTACAAAGGGCAGATTGCCAAAATAGTATCCTCCGAAAATGAAAAGTCCTACCCAAAGAATTCCGCCTAAAAAATTGTAACTTAAAAATTTCGGGTATGTCATACTTCCAATTCCTGCAACAAAAGGCGCAAAAGTGCGGATTATAGGAACAAACCTAGCTATTATAATTGTTTTTCCTCCATGTTTCTCATAAAATTGATGTGTTTTATCGAGATGTTCCCGCTTAAGAAATTTTAACTTCTTCGAATCAAAAAGTTTTTCGCCGATAAATTCGCCTATCCAATAATTTACTGTATCGCCTAAAATTGCTGCAACCGCCAATAAAAGAAATAATATCAGAGGATTCAGCGATCCCAGCGCCGCTAATGCGCCGGCTGCAAAAAGAAGCGAGTCTCCCGGAAGAAACGGTGTAAAAACCAAACCAGTTTCGCAAAAAATTATCAAAAATAAAACTAAATATGTCCAGGATTTGTACGAAATGATAATTTCATTCAAGTGTTTATCCAGATGTAAAAATAAATCCAGCAGGTATGTCAAAAATTCCAAGTAAGCTCCAGATTATTGATAAAAAAGAATACGAAAAATACAGATTTGCCCGCAGATAGAAAAGAATAATCGGACAGATACACGATTGATTGCAGAGTTGATATTTCCACTGAATAATTAATATTTGAACATTGTAAAAACGAATTAAATATTTATTTTTAACAAGCTTATTTTTAATGAAACTAAGACTTTCAGGGAAAGGAGTTGCTATGGCAGAATTATCGAAAATAAAAAAAGTTATAGGGCTGCTGGTTTGGCTGTCAATCACTTTTACTGCTTCGTTTGCCGGCGCAATTGCATCAACACAGTCAAGGGGTTTTTATCAGGAGCTTACCCGTCCTTTGTGGGCTCCGCCGGGATGGCTTTTTGCACCAGTATGGACGACACTTTATATACTTATGGGAATTTCTGCTTGGATTGTATGGAAGCAGGATGGTTTTAGAGATGCAAAATATGCACTTGGTTTCTATTTATTTCAGCTCGTGTTTAACTCTTTGTGGACTTGGCTGTTTTTTGTTCTGCAAAGCGGAGTATTAGCTTTCTTTGAAATTCTTTTATTATGGGTGTTTATTTTAATAACAATAATTCTTTTTTGGAAAATCCAACCGATTGCCGGAATATTACTTTTACCTTATATATTATGGGTATCGTTTGCAACGGCACTTACGTATTCTGTGTGGATGAGTAACAGAAATATTTTAGGATGAAAATAAAAAATCAAGT
>CAYTFZ010000056.1:10745-16951 GCA_964437215.1 uncultured Melioribacteraceae bacterium
TATTCTGTGTGGATGAGTAACAGAAATATTTTAGGATGAAAATAAAAAATCAAGTAAATCTAAATTTACTTTAAGAGATTTAATCAAATAAAAAATTTAACATCGGAGATCAAATGTTTAAGAGAATAGAAAAATGCATTACGGTTATCATTTTTGCATCTTTATTATCGGGTTTATGCGAAGCTCAGTTTCTTGATGATTTTAACAAAAATAAAATTGACGGATGGTTCTTTTTTACAGGCGATGGCAATGCAAAAATGGACTTTGTTCAGATGGACGGTTTTGCCCGGATTAATATAGACGCCACTAATGATAAATATAATGTTTACTGGACTTTAATCAAGCGCGATATAACAGAATTTCTCGATTTGAGCAAATTCAAAGATGCTACTTATGAACTAAGGGTTGAAGCTCGGGTACGTGTTCACGAAGCTCCCCGCCGGGTGAATTTTATGATAAACACTCAGCGGACAACAGATTTCCATAAAGATTTAATGGAGTTTGATATTCCGGATACGAATGAGTGGCATACAATAAGTTACACTACTCATAATTTTGATGCACTGCCCGGAGATACAGTTTATGTGCAATTCTGCGCAACCGATTGGGGAATTGGTAAGTATATTGTCGATTTAGATTATTACGAAGCAGAAATTGTAAATATTAAAATTGCCGAATCCGAAAAAGGTGAACTAACTCCTTACCATCCTCCGATTCCGGAAATAAGTACTTTTATAAATCATTATGCTGTTAGTGACGATTGCGTTATTAATTCTGATTTCCCGGAAGTGAATTTTAATGACTGGAAAATTAAAGAAAAAGATGGCGACAAAAAGGTACTTACTATAAACGGTAATCAGTGGGCAATTTTAAAATGGGATTTTGAGAAATTTATGAATCTGAAAATTGACGGCTCCGGGCTGCTTGAACTTACAACACAATCAGTTGCAAAGGGCGGCAACTACGTTAAAGCTTTTGGCGAGGATTTAGGAATTGAGTTCGGAAAAATAAGAGTATTTGAAATCATTGGCGGTGATTCTGACTGGAATCAGGAGGAAGTAACTTTTAATAACTTAACTCAAGGGAAAAAACTATCCGAAGTTTTTAACCAGCAGATGACTTTTGATACAGATGTTAACGAAGAACCCAACGGGAAAACTTTTATTACAATTTCAAAGCCTGTTATGCAGCGTCTGCTTGATGGAAAAACAAAGGGTTTGCTAATCCGTCCGTTGGGAGCAATTGATGCTTCTTTTTTTTCTTCCGAGAATGAAAAATACTTAGCCCCTATACTCCATTTTAATGCAAGGGAAAAATAGTACCGCTTAAGAGAAGACTTATAGCATTTAAAAAGATGTATTATTTACATCTTTACCTGTAAAAAATATGGTCTCTTAAAAAAAATACGAATAATAATATGGTTTTATATGGCAATATTATTAATTTTATGTAAAAAACTTATTAAAGTTAAATGTGATGTAGGGCACAATTTTTGCACTGAATCTATTTTTCCAAAATATATAATTAATTGAACAATTGGAGTATTTATGAAAAGTATTATAAAAAAATGCCGTGTTTATTCTTCAGTGCTGTTTTTTCTTCTTCAACCATTTGTTTTTTCGCAGATTATTATTGATCACAATTGCACCGGAATCAATTCAATTCCTGAAAATTGGATTGACAGCGCAAAAGTAAAACTGCATATCGCTTACGGGCATACTTCACACGGAAGCCAGATAACTGAAGGAATGCTGGGTTTGGTTGAATTTGCAAACGGAGGCGGTAAAGGTCTTAGTCTGCCGGAAAATACTTTTGCATTTAACAATGGAGGCGAAAACGGAGCATTAGATCTGCACGATTATGCAATGGGCGGTGATGTTGGATATTACCCTGACTGGGTAAATAATACAAGAGAATATTTGGATGATACAACCAATTCTGATGTGAATGTAATTATGTGGAGTTGGTGCGGACAAGTAAGCGGTAAGTATGAAAACGGGACATTATTTTCACAATATATTCAACCGATGACTCAATTTGAAGAGGATTATCCCGATATAAAATTTATATATATGACAGGACATCTGGATCATTGGGATGATGCAAACAATAAAGCTGCAAATGATTCAATAAGGAGATACTGCCGGAATAATGGAAAAATTCTTTTTGATTTTGCAGATATTGAAAGCTATAACCCTGATGGAGTTTTCTTTGAATATGCGCATGATAATTGCGATTATTATAATTCAGAGGGTGAAAAATTAGGAAATTGGGCTCAAGAATGGCGTGCAACACATGCTGAAAATGTTGATTGGTATTATTGCGGTGCACAACATACCGATGTATTAAATGCCAATCAAAAAGCTTATGCCGCCTGGTGGATGTGGGCACGATTAGCCGGATGGCAGCCTGTAACAGAAGTTTCGGAATTAGAGCAAAAAGCTGAGGATTTCTGCTTATCTCAAAACTACCCGAATCCGTTTAACCCTAGCACCACAATTAAATACAGTGTATCTGAAAGTCCCCTCTCGGGAGGGGTTAGGGGTGGGTTTATTTCACTCAAAATCTTCGACATTCTCGGACGTGAAGTAACAACATTAGTAAACGAACAAAAACATGCAGGTAGTTATACAGTTCAATGGAACGGAACAAACTCAGCCGGTCAGCAAGTCGGCAGCGGAATATATTTTTATCAGCTAAAAACAGGCAGCGGATTTATGGAAACTAAGAAGATGATTTATTTAAAATAAGTAAATACTTTCGGTTCGTCTTTTCCGCTGATTAGGTTTTCGCAAAACTAAAATCAGTGTTTCTTCATAGACTAACCGGATACTATTTATTGCTTATTCTGTGATAATTGAGTGGTTAAACTAATTTTTTTTCGATAGCCATTTTTACTAATTGTGCAGTGTTTTTAACATTTAACTTGAACAGCAGATTTTTGCGGTAGCTTTTTATTGTTTCAGGACTAAGAAAAAGTATTTCGGCAATTTCGGGATTTGTATAGCCTTCGGTAATAAGTTTTAATAATTCAATTTCCCGGGGCAGAAGAAAAATATTATTTTTTGCCTCTTTGCGTAAAACGTCTGTTATCTCGAAACAAATGTATTTTTCTCCTTTAAGTGTTGCATTTATCCCTTCCAAAATTTCTTCGGGCATAGCGTTTTTTAAAATGTAACCCATTGCGCCGTTATCCATCATTTTTTTTATGCAAGTATATTCGCTATAGGATGAAATTACTAAGATATTTGTTTGCGGATATAGTTCTGAAATAGTTTTGCATAAATCAATTCCGCTTCCGTCGGGAAGCCCGATATCTAATAATGCAAGATTATATTCATTTTTAGCAAGCAGCTTTTTTGCTTCGGCTATGGTAGCAGCAACATCGGCGGTTTCTGCAATTCCCGCTTCTTCAATCAGGTTTTTTATACCCTTAGCTACTAAAGGATGATCTTCGATGATTATTATTTTAGTCATAATTATTAAATGCTGAATTCAATTGAAACATCGCAGCCTTTGCCGGGAGCGCTTATAAAATCGAGTTTGCCATTTAGTAACGAAACTCTGGAACGTATATTATTTAATCCGTTGCCTTTTTTCTCTTCTACCCGAGTAAGATCAAAACCTTTGCCGTTGTCATTTACTACTACGGCAAGTCTTGACGGCTCCTGAATTAATTGCACATAAATTTTGCTGCAGCCGGAATGTTTAACGGAATTATTTACCAGCTCGTTAACAATGCGGTAAATAGTTACCTCGTGTTTTTCGTTAATCCTTTTCTCAGTTCCAAAAAAATGATATTCAACAAGTTCAAGACTTCCGCAAAAATCTGTAAGAGCGGCGTTTAATCCATATTTAAGCAGCGAGGCGGGCATAAGATTATTAACCGAGCGGCGCAGCTCAGTCATCGAATCGTCCAACATAACCAAAGCAGTATTTAGTTCTTCCTTGTTTTTATCTTCTATTGAATTTTTGTTAAACATTTTGGCAATTTTTAATTTCAGCGCGCTAAGCATTCCGCCTAAACCGTCGTGCAAATCCTGCGATATTCTTCTGCGTTCTGCTGTTTCTCCCTCGAGTGCCGCCTGGGTGGCAATAATTATTCGGTCTTTTTCAAGCTCGTTTATCTTCTGACGCTGTATTTCATTCTCTTTTTCTACTATTAATTTGCGGTTGCGGATATATCTGTAAATTAAAAAAGATAGGCCCGAAAGCAATGCAAGCACAACCGCAAGCGATAAAATAATTATATTTCTTCTTTTAATAATCAGTTCGTTTATCTGCTGTTCATCCTTAAGTTTTAAAATTTGCATTTCTTTTTTTTCGGATTGATATTTCGCTTCAGCGTCGGCTATTTTATGCGCCCAAATTTCATTATTTCTTTCTTTTATATTCTTTATTTGAAGGGCAGAATAATGAGCGGCATTTTCCGGGTGATTTAAATAAATATAGGAAGTTTTCAGAACCGCGTATATCGATTCCATAAGTTCGATGTTTGTAGTATCCGCAATTTGATAAGCTTCCAACCCATATTCTTTTGCTTTATTATATTGCTTTAACTTTATATAATAATCCGACAGCGATACATAGCTTTCCACCAGCCCTGAAACGTTATTATTAACTTTATAAATTTCAATTGCCTCTTTAATGCTGTTTATTGCGGGGGTAAAATTATTTTCTTCTTGATAGCACGATGAAAGAACCAGCAGAACGTAAGCATAATAATTGTAATTTTGTGTTTTTAACAGTTTTTTTGCTTTTTCGCCGTACATAACAGCTTCGTAAAAGTTCTTCTTTTGATAGTGGCTAAGCATTAAGTTAGTTAAAGATATTGCCGCGCTTATTTCGTCCCCGGTTTCATTTTGAATAATTAATGCTTTTTGTGTAAAATCGATGCTTTTATCGTAATTTCCGGCAGAATAAAATACTGCGCCAATATTTGCCAAAACCTGTGCAGTTTTGTTTTTATCTTTGCGGTTTTCAAAATACTTTAATACTTCTGTATAAACAGAAATTGAAGAATCGTACTTGCCAATTGTTCTGTAAACGTTGGCTATATTGTTTTTTGTAATATATTTTTTTTCTTCCTGTTTGTTTTTTATTCTAAGCTCAAGCCCCTTTCTTAAATAAATGAGCGAGCTGTCGTTTAACCCTTGCAAATAAAAAATGCTGCCTAACGATTCGTAAGAAGTTGCAGTATAATCGGGTTCGTTGAATTTTTTAGAAAGGCGCAGCATAGTTTTTGCGGCTTCTTTAGCCTTAGGTAAATCGAACGCCATATATTCATCGCACAAATTATCAATTATGCTTAAATGTTCTTTATTGCTGGTATAAGTTTTGTTTTCGAGAAGGCTTTTTAACGAATCAGCCAAAGCCTGAGCCTGCCCGAAAAGCAACCCGGATGTTAATACCGTTGTAATTATTAAACTGATAAACCTTATCATATTCATCTTCCGCTGATAAGTAAAAAGTAAAATTTATTTTAATTTGTCGTTTCAAAAAACCCCCTTTGGGGGGTTTCCTAAAATTTATGCTCTGTTTATTTTTTGAAAAAGAAAAATACTTATTTAACTGATTAAATTATTTACTAACATAACATTAAAATATTATGAAAACAAAAATACTAATTCTATGGTTATTTATTTGCGGTGCAATAATGCCGTTGTACTCACAAACGTATAGCGAAGCTGATATTAATGAATTAAAACTAATAGCAAAAAGAACGGACTATACGGGAGCGCTTAACTGGCTGAGCGAACCAGATCCAGGCAAATGGAAAGGAGTTACGTGGGGTAGAAAAGATGGTAAGGTTTGGAAGCTTGAGCTCGACAATTGTAATTTAACGGGGGATCTTTATTTAACAAAATTGGATGAACTTGATTATGTTTGTTGCAATAATAACCAATTACAGAATATTACTACTCCAAAATCAGAAGAATTTTCCGTATTAGAATGTAGAAATAATAATTTAGGAGCTCAAGGATTAATTTTATGGCAATCGAAAAATTTAATGGAATTGTATTGCACGGGAAATGAATGGTTGTCATGGCTTGATTTAAGTGAGAATATACGCCTATCATATCTTGATTGTTCCGATTGTCGTAATTTATACAATATAGATTTTCCACACACCGCTAGTCTTTATGGGGATGTCTATTCTCCGATAATTATATGTAAAAATACTAATGTGCAGACTATCGACCTAA
>CAYTFZ010000057.1:0-9289 GCA_964437215.1 uncultured Melioribacteraceae bacterium
CAGAGGTTGATTAGTTTTTTTTATAGGAAGGAAAGCCCTTCCGTTTTAAGAAGGGCTTTGAATTGATAATTTATTCTTTTTCTACATAAGGACTTATATTTTTAATATAAGCGGAATAGCCAAGTTTGTTTATCATCTCGGCTAATTTATCTACTGTAATTTTCTGTGAATCAAAAACGACCGTTACTTCTTTATCCTTAATATTTACTTTAAGGTCAATAACTCCGCTTTCTTTTGGCAGGGAGTTAAAAAGTTTATCGGAGCAATTGTTGCAATGAATTGATGTATCGAAAATTACCTTTTTGATATTTTTATTTTCATTGCCCGAAGCAATTAAAGATAGTGTTAATAACGCGATTGCAAAAAACGAATTATACTTTTTCATTTTAATCTCCTTTTAATTTATTGAAAATCTTGCGCCCATATAAAACATTCTACCGGAAACTGGTCCCCAAATTACCGATGCATCGAAGTTATCCCCGAAAGGATTATCCGAAGAAATTATCGGTTTGGTTTGCGTATATCCGGTTAAGTTTTCAGCGCCTAAATAGACTTCCCAGCCTTTAAAAAATCTGGTTATCTGTGCATTTAAAATCGTGTAGTTCGGCGAGTATTTCCGCATATTTATTTCCGGGTTATCGGAAAAATCAGGTAAGCGCGATTTACCGTTAAACTGTGCGGTAAAATCGAATTGCCATAATCGCAAATTTGTTAAATACGAGAAAGAAAGCAGACCTTTGAACTGATTATTCAGCGGTTCCGATCTTAAACCTTTTACATAATCGGTTTTAGTTTCGGAAAATCTAACAGCGCCAAGAACATCAAATTGAGGAAACAGCTCATAACTTAATTCCAATTGATAATTGTTCGCATAGGATTTGCCGCTCAAATTGTAGAAATTTACTTCCTTCGAACTTTTATCCAAATCAACTACAATCTTGTTCAGGAAATCGGTTCTGTAAAAATCGGCGCTTATTGATAATGCCCGTCCATTTATTGTAATATACTGCGTGATGTTAATTCCGTAATTTACAGCTTCTTCCATTTCAGGGTTTTTCTCGAAAATAAATTTACGCGAAGAAGTGATAAGCGGAATATTTTCAGAAATTATTCTCGCCGTTCTGAAACCTTTTCCGGCAGCAATTCGCAGGTTTGTATTTTCGAAAGGGCTGTATTTTATGTGCAAACGCGGAGTAAAGAATAAACCGTATTTATTGTGATTATCAGCTCTTATTCCTCCGATTACAGAAAAAGATTTATCAGGTGAAAATGTATATTGGAAAAACGCTCCGGGTACAGTTTCAGTATTATCGTAATTATTATTTTCAAGATTTTCCTGATAGTCATCGTAAACAAGGCTTAATCCGCTACTGATTTTATGCTGTTCATTAAAAACGTTGGATTCCAATATAAGATTCGAATAGTAGCTGAATTCCTTCGCGTCATATTTTCTCATTCCAAAAGCAGAATTGTAACGATGCGAAGTTATCATATTTATAAACCCGATGCTTGTGTTTTTATCGTTATTGAACATATAACCGATTTTTGACCAGCCTTGAAAGCGGTTTGCATCCATTTCGGTTTTATAAATTCCGGAAGATGCTGGTTTGTTAAACCCGCCTTGTCCGCCGTGTCTTTTGTCGTTCAAGTAACTGAAAGAAGCCTCAATATGCCAGTTTTCTAAACCAGTATATTCCCATCTGTTCAGCAGATTTATTTGTCTGATGTTAGGGTTATCAATAAATCCGTCGTTATTATTATCGGGAAGCCTGTTAAAATATTCCGCGTGAAATAAAACACCGGTAGTTAATTCGGGACTTATTTCGTAATAAGTATTCGCGTTGAAATCGCTTTTAAGTTCGCTGTTTGTAAAAATATCGGCATAATACTTTTCGCTTTGCATCGGCTTTTTGAACTCGATGTTAATTTGTCCGGAAACAGATTCGTACCCGTTCACAACCGAAGCGGTTCCTTTCGATATCTGGATTGACTGCATCCAGGGTCCTGGAATATAATACAAACCGTAAACCGAGGCAAGTCCGCGTATATTTGGAATATTTTCTGTCATAATCTGGCTGTATTTCCCGGCAAGTCCCAGCAATTTTATCTGCTTTGCTCCCGTAACTGCATCACTGTACGATACATCCACTGACGCGTTTGTTTCAAAGCTTTCCGAAAGATTGCAGCAAGCGGCTTTTTTTAATTCGTCGCGGGTTATTTCCATTGTTAAAATGGGATTTAAGTCACTTATACTGATTGATTTGCTGCGGGCGGTAATCTCAACAGCGTTTAATTCTCTGTTTTCTTTTAGAATTATCTCAACATATTCGTCAGTTTTAGCAACTTTAATAGTATCGGGTTTAAAACTAACGTAGGTTACAACCAGCAGGGAAGTATCTGCTGAAGTTTTATATAATTGGAATTTCCCTTCTGTATCGGTCATTGTGCCGAGTTCTGTATCTGCCCAAAATATATTTACGCCGGGCAGAGGCGTTCTAAAGTTTGTTTCAAACTCCCCGTAAATAATTCCGCTCAGTTTTTGCGGAAAAACAATTCCTGCGCAAAAAAGAACAGAAAATAATATTCGTATCATTTCCTTCTCCTTTAAAAATAAGTTAATAAAAAGCGTTTAACTTATTTCGGGCGAAGGTATTTTGGGTTGCTGAAGTTTAATTATGAGGGTTTTGCCAAACGGGTGGGGCGGACTTTCATTTATTATTGAAGAAACTGATAAAGCTGTTTTGGAAGGTTTATCGTAATTATTATCGAACAAAACAATATCAAAAGGAAGAAGAATTTTAATTTCTGGATTATTAACCGTTAAAAGATCAATATCAAGTTTTTTATATGTTGTAACAACACAATTACCCTCGCAATCGGATGAACAATCATTGTGATTCAGGATTTTATCTCTGTTATCTTCTTCACAGCTGTTGTGGTGCTTTTTAACCGAAGAATTATTGCAACAGGAATCAGCTGTAATTTCTTCCAGATGCGATTTGCAGTAACATCTGTATGATTCTATTAAAACGCCTGCATGCGAAAACAAAACCGTAACTAATAAAATGAAAGAGATTATATGTAATTTTTTCGTGTTCATATTTCCAAATAAACTTGCACAAAAATAACTATTATTAAAAAGGACATCAAGTCGAAAATATAGAACCTTTGAAAAAAAAGGATTGAATATAGAATTCTGCCAAAGATTATTACTTTTACAAGACCTTTAAAATCTGCAAGTTTTTTCCGGGAAAAAATTATTTATTGAGTTTTTGTGGAAGAAAATATATTTTTATCTAAGTATAAAAAGGCAGTTTTGATAATAATAAAATGGAGTATCTAAAATGAAAAAGTTTATTATACTCAGTTTTGTAATTATTTTATTTGTATCATGTAAAAAAGAATCTTCAATTAACGAAAGTGCCGGCGAGGATGTGCAGCTTTTCGGAAAATGGGAATGGACTGAATCCTGTGGAGGATTTGGGGGAGGGTATTATTACCCTGAAGAGGGGAAAAAAATAGTGCATCTTTTTTCGCCGGATGGAATGTATTATTCATTCAGGAACGATACAATTACTAATCAGTCGAAATATTCGTTAACGAAACAAAAATCGATATACAGCGGGGAATTGCTTGACTTTATTATTTTTGAGAGTAAAGCAGATGATGAAGTAATAATAAAACTGTCTGCCGATTCGCTTGTTTTAGGTGATAATATGTTTGACGGATATACCAGTTTATATAAACGTGTTAAATGACAGAACATTTTAAAAATTTCTTGAAAAATTATTCAGAACTAAGAATTAGCAGCCTGAAAATTCCGTATCTGTATTTAAAATATTTATTTTCAATTGTTTTAGTGCATGATTATTCCATATAATAAAATATGTCCTTTCAAAAAATAAAAAGTAAAATATCCGAATATATTTTTCTTGATGAAAATGATGAAGAACTGATTAAGAAATACTTCAAGATAATCCATTATTCCAAGAATGAAAAAATAATTGAAACCGGGAAAACCAGCAGTGAGGTTTTTTTTGTAAATTCGGGATATTTAAGATATTACAAAGTTTTATGTTCCGGCGAGGAGTTGATAATCCACATCTATGCTCCGGATAATTTTGCTGCCTCCTTGAAAAGTTTCTTCTTCGGCGCTTCGTCTGAAGAAATACTTCAGTCAATTACAGATTGCGAGTTGCTTAGTATTTCAAAAACCGATTTGGAGAAGCTATATTCAGCTGACCAAAAGTGGCAATATTTCGGTCGGAAATTGATGGAATGTTTCCTTGCAGAAAAAGAGCAGAGAATTATTGATCAGATTTCCTTAACCGGAAAGGAAAAATATCTTAAATTATTAAAAACAAATCCAGATATAATCAGGAATGTTCAAGTAAAATTTCTCGCCTCTTTTTTAGGAATTAAACCCGAATCGCTAAGCCGCATCAAAAGGAAAATTTACTAACATTTGTTATTATTTTGCTGAAAAGCTGATACTATTTTTGTTGTAAAGTTTAATTACAACAAGGAGTTTTAATATGCAGACAGTATTAATTACAGGGGCGTCAAGCGGTATTGGATTGGAAACTGCCATATTGTTCAGCGAAAAGGGCTGGAATGTTGCAGCAGCAATACGCAATTTTGAAAAATCAGGAAATCTCGCGAAATATAAAAATGTTAATTGTTTTCGGATGGATGTAACGGACAGAACTTCAATTGTAGAATGTGTTGGGCAGGTAATTAAAAAATACGGGAAAATAGATGCCTTGATTAACAATGCAGGTATTTATGAACCCGACCCTCTTGAATTGACTTCCGATGAAATGATTGAAGGTATTGTGAAAACAAACATTAACGGGGTTATTTTTACCGCCAAAGCAATTCTTCCACATTTCCGGCAAAATAAAAACGGGGTTATCGTAAACGTTTCCTCTATTGCCGGAAGAGTTACGTTTCCGTTCCAATCTGCATATCATTCAACCAAATGGGCAATTGAAGGTTTTAGCGAAAGTTTAAGATATGAGCTGGCGTCATTGAATATCAAAATTAAACTGGTGGAACCGGGGGTAGTTAAAACAAATTTATATGTTAAGACTAATGAAAAGGATTCTGAAAAATATCCTGAAGAATATGCAGTCAATTTTAAAAACTGGCACAGGTTTTTAATGAAAAATCTGCAAAAAGGTTATTTACCCGGGCGGGATGCTGAAACTATTTTTGAAGCTGTTACAGATAATAAAAATAAATTGCGCTACACCACCGATTTTACTACAAGAGCGGCAATATTACTTCATTCTTTCTTTCCGGTTAATTATTTCCAGAAAATCATCAGCAGGCAATCAAAATTAAAGATTCAGTAAAATTGATTTTATTTTGCGGAATATCCCAAGCCATTTTAAATTTTGAAACAAGGCAGCAATATCAATCATTTATGAATTATTAAAGAAATCCGGTATAAAAAAACCGGTTGCTGCCTATTTTTAATCATCTTTTTATAAAACGAAGAAAAACTTAATAATTAAAACAGAAAAATTGCATTCCGGTTAGAAAAAGTTTAATTTTAGTAATATGAAGAAAGTGTGAACGCCTAAAAGATTTCTTCGACGTTAGATGAGTTCCTTTTTTAATTAAAACGCAAAACAATTATACCCGGAGTAATTGTGCAAAAAGTAAAAGAACTATTTAAAAACACAATAAAAACTGCCATACTTTTTGTTTTTATTGTTGCAGCAAATGCACAAAATATTAATTGGAATTCCATTATCACAGTTTCGCCTAATCCGTCTCCTTACATTGCCGATTGGGAAAGCGATCCCCGGATGCTTGCTTACACTGTTATTTATAACGGAAACAAAGAACAGAATACTTATACAAAAGCAGTTTTGTCGGGCAAAAGATACGGCGAGCTTGGAACGGTAAAAGGAAATAACTTATTATTTCCTTCGGGTCCTTTAACAAAAATTTTCCGAAACACAGATATTTTAAATATAAATGAATCCAATCTAAATAAAAAATTTGTTACAAATGTTATGAAATCCGGCAGACTGCCTGAAGATGATTACACTATTTGCATCTCATTATACAGTGAAAAAGGAGAATTGCTTACCGACGCATGCGCTGAATTTTCAATAAGTCTTCCCGATCAACCCCAATTAATTTATCCGGCTAATAAAGATACAATAAATGTTGCCAACCCTTCCTTTCAATGGACTCCAGTTTTTTCTTCGACCGGGAAAATAATAAAATATGCTTTTCGCTTGTGCGAAGTACTCTACCGGCAAACGCCGCTAAAAGCAATAACAGCAAATGTTCCGGTTTACGAAACCATATTAACCGGAGCAACAATTCTTCTTTATCCGGCAGACGGATTCCCTTTGGAACTGGGGAAAACTTATGTCTGGCAGATACAAGCCTTGGATGAATACGGTCAGCCGGCATCTGTTAATCAGGGTAAAAGCGAGTTATGGACTTTTGTAAGAAAAAATACTTTTGTTTTTTCAAAGCCCCCAATTCAAAAGCCTGTTTTTGCTGTAAAAAAGATATCGGGTAAACTGATTTATGACTGGCCTGGATCTTCAACAGAAGCAAAGCCTCTTAAAAATGTATCTGTGAGTTTATGCGTTGAATATATTCTTAAAAGAGCAGGACTTCCGGTTGTTTTATCAAAAGCTGATTTAGGCTACAAATATAATGATGTTGGAAAAGTTTTAGCAACTTCTAAGACTGATGGTAATGGTAATTTCGATTTCTCATTTAACTTTGCCGACAGTACATATAAGATGGCAGAAGACACAACCATTTCAACAATTGCTACCGGAAATGTTAAAGGTGATCTTTATAAAGTATTGCGGTTAAAAGTTAACAGTAATTATTATGCAAGTCCTTCACAGAATATTATGCTTAATCAGGATGAAATGACGGACGCAGGGATATTATCTGCAAAGGCAAGACGTTATCAGGTGTTTCTTAAACTTTGGGATCCGCTTAATTTAAATGATTCTATGAAATATATCGTAAGGGTAACTCGTAAAGGTGTAAGGGATGAAATTCCTCTTAATGAAGGAGATTCGAAAAGATTAGAGAATAACCCGAACACCGAATATGTTATTTATGAAAAGAATGTTGCAAAAGATGGCTCGCTGATTTTGCCGATGCTGGTTCAAAATAAATACGCCGGTGATGAATATACTGTCCGTGTTTTTTCTGCCGATAATAATCATCCGGCTCATTATTCACCGTTTAAACTCAATTTCAGCGGTTCGCAAGGTAACAATTTTACTTTGTCAGGACAGGGAGATAAGGCAGTTTACGCTGACGATTATACTGTCCAATATCTTGAAGTAAATGTTAACCCAGCAACAGTTTTTGCTCAATTTAAGGGAGTTCTTAAATACAAGTTTTACGGACAGTCCTGCACATTTCCGTTAAAAAATATTCAAACGAAATTAGTGATAAAATACATTCTTCGTAAAATGGGCGGCGGTTATGTAGATGTATCCGATTATGTTAAAGACATCGACAGAAATAAAGTTATTTCTTACGCCTCAACAGATTCTTTAGGTAATGTTGTTTATAATGTCGGGTTACAGTCTTTTATGGTGGACAGTATCGGGGCATATCGCAAAGTGAAAGATTTTCCCGCAGGCGGAAATAAATACAGCGGACATATTTACCGGGCGCTGAGAGTAATTGTAAACAGCCCATATTATTGTTCCCCCGATGAAGGCAACAGTTATTATGGAGATATTTATTTTAACGAAGCCAGCCACGTTCAGGATTTTGGCACTTTATGCTCGCTTGTACGAAGCTACAACTTAAATATTACGGTAAAAAATGAAGAAAGTAATCTTCCGCTTAATAACATTGACGTATATCTTATGCGGTATAAGTATCCCGAATCTATTCCGTCGGACGAAGGCGGAGGTTATAACGGCTCGCAAAAACAAAAAACATACGGCTGGATGACTGCGGATATTATCGCAAAAGGAACTACTTCAATTGTTAACGGTATTTCAGGCAAAATTACTTTCACAAATCTTGTAAAAAACGATCTTTCCAATCCTAACGATAAATATTTTTTGATATATGAATCCAATCCGCAGGTAATTGAAAATTATAAAACCAAATGGGAGCCTTTTTCGTTTGATTGCAACGGTATTACCGGCGTTTACAATCAGGATTACGGGCAGCCGAAAATAAAAAATATTACAAAAAATCTGACACCGTTACCACCTTATGTAACAGCATTATTCCGTCGGAGCGATGCAGCAAACCCGGCAACCGGAGTAACAGTTTATCTTACAAATGTTAACGGAAGCAGTATTCAAGCAACATCCGATTCAAGCGGAAGAGTGAAAATTTCTCCATTGCCCGAAAACCCTAACGGACCTGCGCGGAAACTTTATGTTTTTGCGAATTCGCTCGGTTACAGGGATACGGTTTTGAATGTCCTTAATCTTTCAAAAGGACAAAAACACGATTTGGGCATTATTATTTTAAAACCGAAATCTGCTATCAAAGGAAATGTTATTGATGATGAAGGTAAACCGGTTGCCGCTTATGTCGGGATTGATGACGGGATTAAATTCCAAACGAACTGCGGTGCATTATCATACGATGCGGCAAAGAAAAAAGCAGTTTGCGCAAAACAGTCATTTGAAATATCAGCTCCATCCGGTTCTCATAAAATTAAGCTTGAACCTAAAAATAAGGATAAATATTTTGAATCGGATACAACTGTTTTTATCCCTTCAAGTCCTAAAGATTTTGGAAATCTTGTTGTATACAGGAAACTGCACAGATTAAAATTTCAAGTGGTTCAATATATAAACGGCGCTCCTGTACCGGTTGAAAAAGCAAAAGTTACAATTGAAAATCTTGATACAAATATTGTTGTTCCTCAAAAAACCAATGCACAGGGGCAGGCATTTTTCACTTTTAATAATGATGCTAAATCGTTTCAGATAAAAATTATTGGGCCAGCCGATAAAGATTACGAAGAAACGCGATTTACGCTTATTGATAGCTGTAGTGCAAAGTATCGCTTGATAAATACATATCTTAAAAAAGCGGGACGTATTTCGGGAATTGTGTATGTAGGGAAAGAGCCGATTAACCGCGCGCGGGTATTTCTCGAAGTTTCGGGGACAAATGCTGTTTACAATCTTCAGGATTTCTCTAAATCCAATGGAACCTATACTATAAGAAACGTGCCTTTCGGGATTCATACATTTTATGCGGTTAAAGGAGGTACAATTGGCGATTCGGCAAAGGTAAATGTTTCGGAAGACGG
>CAYTFZ010000057.1:9389-12978 GCA_964437215.1 uncultured Melioribacteraceae bacterium
GAAAAATCAAATTAGAAAAAATACTTGATTTATTTTCAGGCGCGCTTGTTAACCCTGATGCGGGTGTTCTAAATCTGGAAGATTTTGAAAACTCCGGGGATGGAATTATTAAAGGGAAGGTTGGTATTTGGGCGGGGTCTTTTCAAACAGGCAACGCAGTGGGATTCCCTACGGACAGTCTGTGGCTGAATAGGACAGATATTACCAGCGGAGAAAAAATGCTTATTCCTGTAATATGCGCAGGAGTTTCTAAAGCCCAAAATAATATCAACAAATTCGGAATATCGGATTTTAAGGGGAAATCGCTTGTTTATTCACTGCATAATTTTAAAAATTCCGCTGTTGCAGATTCAGTAAATTCCTTTGCAGAAAACGGTAAACTGACTTTACGCACGAGATTGCAAACAAATATTGAAGAAATAGTCCCGAAAAATCTTGACATAGAAATCGGGGATGTAGTTATAACTCCAACCGGTGTAAGTAATATTAATGGAAACAAAGAAATTAATATCTCTCTTGAAAATTGGAACTTGTATAGTAACAACTGGAGTTTTACATCAAACGGTTTTGTCTTTCATAACGGAAAAATAACTACCGATGTTTTAGATTTGCCTTTTACTAAAGACCTTCCGGTAACTCCACATTCAATTGAAACTTATAAAACCGAAATAGATATTTCTTCAATAACTCTTGGGGGAATTGTTCCGCTTACTGTGAATGGAACTGTTAATTTCCTTTACGATGCAACAATCGGTTACCAAGACCCTAAAGGACATTGGGTTTTGCGTGTACTGCCTGGAAATGGAGAAACTTCCTGCGCTTACATAAATGCTCAAAAAGGGATGGCGCAGAACGATAAAATATATTTTGATGCATTTTATCTGCTGAGCGACGGATCTTCCGTTTATTCAATTGATAAAAAATCACAACCGCTCCGTCTTTTTAATGTTGCAGATTATTATCCGGCAAAAATTGTAGTTTTTAACGACAGAATTAATATTCCCGGTGCGATTAATTTCCGTCTGCCGGGTTTCGGGGAGTTAACTACTTCAATCGATTATTTTAAAAACGGAAATAACATCGATTTCAGCCTTACGCCGGTAAATATCGAATTCAATTACAACGGAGTAAATCTTAAATTCCCTGCTTCTGCAGTCTTCCCGCAGAAATTGGATGAAAATGGATTTATCGCCCGCGGTACAATTTCGGAGCCGGATAAGTATTCATTTTTTGCAACTATGTATCATACCAAAGATTCCTCAAGTATAATTTTAGAGCCCAATCAGTCGCTTGCGGTAAATGCAAATCAATCAATTAAACTGGAAAAAGTCAGCGGGGCAATGAAAGTTAATCAGAATGATTGGGAGCATTTCTGGTTTGAAGGTGATTTAACCGGCGCTGAAGGTGCAAATGGCAGACTCAAATTTACGGTTTATGGCGATGTTATAGCAACAGGGCAAAAAATAGGTTTATCAAATATTACTACGCCTTTCGGCAATATTGAAATAACTTTCGATTTTGAAACAAAAACGCTGTTCGGTCAGCTCGATTTCAGCGAAGGGATTGATATCGGCGGAGCAATGGTAAAAGGAACAGCCGAAATACTTTTTGATGATAAAGGCTTCTATTTTCTTGGGGCTGGAACAATTGGTGTTGCCGGCATAGGGGGGCAGGCAGCTTTAATTTTAGGTTCTTATCCAATCAACGACCATATAAAATCAAAATTTGCCGAATATTCGTGGGTTTATAAATACACTGGAAATCTCCCGGTAACATTCCCAACTAATATAAAAGGATTTTATTCAGAAGCAGAAGTTCACATTCCGCTTATTATTCCGGATATTGAATTTGACTTTTTCATTGTAAGCGCGCGGCTTTGGATACATTTGGGAGCCGATGCCCGTTTCGGATTAAACTTTGACGGACAGCCTAAATTATCAGCCGGACTAAGCGCATATATTGAAGCAGGAGCGTCTTTAGGAGCTTCGGTTGTTATTGCCTGCGCAGGTGTAAAAGCCTCGGCAATAGTGCAGGCAAGTCTTGACGGTGAAATCGATTTGGGCGGCAATTGGTTTATACAAGGCGATGTGTCGTTTCAGTTATGCGGTGAAGCATACTGCGGCTGGGGAGCCTGCGATTCGGATTGCGACGGTTATCTGTGCGATAAAGAATCGGAAGGAGGCTGTAAAGCAATCGGCATTCTTGTTCACCTCGGTAACGATATTAACAAGTTAGACCCTTACATTAAATAAGGAATGAAAATGAAAAGAATTTTAACAATAATATTTATTGCACTTTTCCTTAAAATTGAAGCGCAGGAAGTTAAAAAAGGACTTGCAGTTGCCGGAGATAAAGGGATTTTTATTCATCTTGGGAAAAACTTCCTAAATGAAAAATCAGGGAAATATTCTGCATATAAAATTGAAAGGAAAACCGAGAGTACGGCTTTTGAAAAAATTGCTTCGGTGATTTCTCCATCTTCCTACGATGAATTTATCGAAAAATATAAGTCCTACAATAGGTATCTGCCGGAAATGACAGAGCTCTCGGATAGTGTTCTAAATGTTATCTGGAATGATGCTATTGCTACAAAAAATACTGACGCGCTGAAATATTATTCAGGGGTTTTAAGCATTCGATTAGCTTTGGGCATAAGTTATATTGATACAACTGCAGCTAAAGACGTAAAATACATTTACAAAGTTAATAAAACCGGTATATCAGCGAATGACAGTTTAGTAGGCGAGTCGCAGCCGGTGAAATTTCCGGGAGAAGTATTTTATCCTAAACTGTACTGCTCAGATAAAATTTACCGTACTGGCAGTCTTGAGATTATGTGGAAATATGCCGGAGATATAATTCCTGCTACATTTTATGTGTTCCGGCGTTCAGCTTTCGAAAAAGAATCAAAAAAAATAAGTTGTAAGAAGGCAATTTTGCAAAAAGCAGACAGTGTTTATTTTGTAATAAACGATAATTCCATAACACCGGAACAAGCATATGTATATTATATTATTCCTGTTGATGCCTACGGTAACCGTGGTGAACAATCGGCATTTGAAATTGCTTATTCAATAAATCCGGGTACAATTTTTCAACCTTATATGGTTGAAGCTATAAGCGATGCCGGCTCAAACGGACTTAGACTAAAATGGAAATTTGATCAGTCGCATCTGGCGGCTGGTATTGAAATACTTAGAAGCGAAGAAACAAATTCTCCTGGAGCAGTAATTGCATCGGTTGATCCGAATTCAACTACATATCTCGATCAGCGAATAGTACCATCAAAGAAATACTATTATTCGTTATCTGTTAATCTCATTAGTGGTGATAAATTGCCGAACACGCCAAAAGTAACCGGTTATTTCTTAAGCGATGAAATACCTCTGCCACCTTACAATTTAACTGCTTCAGCTTCTGAAAAAGGAGTAAATTTAAGCTGGAAATATTCAGAAAAAAACATCAACGGATTTTATGTTTACCGTAATAATCAGTCTTCAGCAGCAAAACTTAATCTTATTTCATCACTAATCCCCGCCGGCGAAAAAGATACTGTTTTTACTTATTCCGATTCAAGCAGCGCTCTTTC
>CAYTFZ010000057.1:13078-16552 GCA_964437215.1 uncultured Melioribacteraceae bacterium
AAAAAAATATCTTCGTATGTCATTTTAAGAAGCGATATTACCGGTAAGGAAATTACCGCCGGAAGTGTTAAATCTGAGAAATTAGAATTTACAGATAAAGATGTGAAAGCAGGAGAACTGTATTTTTACAAAGTTATAACTGTTTTAGAAAACGGAAATAAAAGTCTGCCTGCAAACGAAATTTCTATCAGGAAAAAGTAAATGAGGAATTCGGCTATAATGCAGACAAAGGAGAACCTGAATTGAAAATTCGTTTTCTGATTTGTTTAATTTTCGCGATGCCAGTTTTGGCCCAAAATGAATATCCCGATTCGCTAAGTGCTCAAAATCCTGATAGCAGTTCGCATTCATTTATCGAGGATGTCTATTCAATTTCAGGCGAAATAGGCACTTACGGAGAAATCTACGGAGCAAAAGGAATTCAAAAAAGAAGACCTTCGGGAACCGGCAGACTGTTTTTCCGGCCGACACTTACATTGTTCAATACATTTTCGGTTGATTTTGATTTCCTCCTTTCTACGGAAGGCAGCTCTGCAAGGCAATCTATGAATCAGTTTGCAGTTCATCCCGATTGGGAATGGGGAAAAGCTCATTTAGGCGATTTCAGCATGAAATTTTCTGATTACACGCTTGACGGGATTTCAATTCGCGGCGGCGGGGTGGAGATAAATCCTGGCATATTCAGGTTTTCGGCATTATATGGAAGAACCCAGCGGGCTGTTGAAGGAAATGCTGTTACTGCGTCATACGATAGGGAAATATGGGGAACAAAAATAGGTGTCGGGCGCGAAAACGGGAATTTTTTCGATTTCAATATTATCAGGTCAAAAGATATCGGCACCTCGTTGGATCTGGCAAGGCAGGATTCAAGTTTTTTTACCGATACAACTGACGTTATCGATTCGCTTTATTCTACAACATATAACGACAAGTTTGTAATTACGCCGCAAGAAAATCTTGTTGCAGGTTTTAATACGGATTTAACATTATTCGACGGTATGATAAACTTTAAAGGCGAGTTTAACGGATGTTTATACACAAACGATATGCGGGCATCAGAAATAAACGACAGTACAAATTTTAAAAGTAAAATTCCTGAATCGCTTAATTCAATATACAAATTAAGATTAAGCACTTCGGCGGATTATGCTGTTAAAACACAGCTTTCTGCTAATTTTAAAACGATAAATGTAAAGGGCGGATTTACAAGAATCGGTGCAAGTTATACTTCATTGGGACTTGCTTCGCAGATAAACGACAGAATCGGTTACGATATCGGCGTTTCAACGCGTCTGTTCGAAAATAAATTATCAGTTAGCACCGGTTTTAACAAATATTCCGATAACCTGGAAAATCAAAAAAAACATACAACATCGCGTTCGGCATTCTCATCAAACATAAATTACCGGATAACAAACGAAATTAATCTGGCTGCATCTTACGCAGGTAATTTTTTATGGAATGATGCCGGAAACGATACGATGAAAATTGATAATTCCATTTCTTCGTATATGACTTCTGTTTCGTATTATTTCCTAACCGGAAAAATAAGCAATACGGTCTCGTTAACAGGAATTTTCCAAAATACTGACGACGGAAATATTCTTCGGAAAAATTATAATTCCAAATCAAACACTTTTATGGTGAATTATTCCGCTGCACTGAGCGCTTCTTTAATGTTAAGCCCGTTTGCAAGTTACACCTTTACTAAAATAACAGGTCAGATAACAAAATTAACAAGTCTGGGATTAAGCATTAATTATAACGTTTTGGATTGGAGATTGAACAATTCGTTAACTGTTTCAAATACAAATTCCGGAAATTCAAAAAATATGAACGTGCAGCTGCAATCCGGTTATCCTGTTTGGAAAAATGATATGATAAATCTTGTTATCAGATATTCAGGCAATAAAAATCTTAGATACGGTAAATATACCGAAACTCTTGCCTCTTTAGCTTATACTCATAGATTTTAGACTTCTATTTCTATTTTTAACGAAGAATCAATAGAATTAAGTTTAATCAAAATGGTCCGGTAAAAACGATCTTTTTTCTTGTGGATATTTATATGTTTTTCAATCGATAAATCCACTATAAAACAAAATACATCTTCATCCTAAAAGAAGAATTGATTTTAACCTAATATTCTCGTTACTTTTCTATTAAGTAATGCATAAAAATATAATAAGTGTTATCTAAAAAAATGATGAAAAAGAGAATTTAATTACATGACTGCTAAAATTTACTAAGAGGTATTTATGAAAGTATTATTTTCGGTGTTAGTTATTTTAGTTACATTTTCATTATCCGGCTGTTCAAACGACCCTGACGCTCCGCCAAAATTCCGGGTTCAAAATTTACGGTTGACAGATGCGAGTCTGCAGGTTAAAACTTCAGGCGGGAATACAATTAACATTAATAACGTAAAACCGGGATCTGTATCTGCTTATCAGGAAGTTGCCGAAGGAATAGTTGAAATAACAGTAAGCATCCAAAGCGAACCGGGTGATTTTAAAGCAAGTTTTGTAGCCGTAAATAACAAAACTTTTACAATTGTTGTTTATAATACTACTCCTCCCACAGTTGCAGTTGTAAATCCGTAAGAATTTTTGTTAAGCTTACACCTTAAATGAAAAGCCTGGCATAACCGGGCTTTTTAATATCCTAAATTGAGAAAGAATATTTATCTTAACAGCAGCATTTTTCTCGTTTCCGAAAAATTCTCATTCTAAATTAAGCATTTTAGTATACCTCTTATTAACAATGTTTAAAACTCGAATTTAAATTACTTGAATATGAGAAATGCAATGTGTATGTTTGTGTGTTATCATACACAAATGGTAAATCTAAATGAGAACTAATATTGTACTTAATGAAAGTTTAGTAAATGATGCTATGAAACTTAGCGGATTGAAAACTAAAAAATCAGTAATTGAAGAAGCGTTAAAACTTTTTGTTAGTATTCAAAAACAGACCAGATTAAAATCTTTCAAAGGGAAACTCAAATGGGAAGGAAGTCTTGATGATATGAGAAATGATAAATGATTTTAATAGATTCATCTATACTGATTGATTTTTTTAATGGAATTGAAAACTGGCAGACATCCTATTTGAGCGATGCTTTGGGCAGAGAAAATTTTATAATAGGGGATATTATTCTTGCTGAGGTTCTGCAAGGGTTCAGAACAAAAAATGATTTTATAAAAGCTAAAGAATTATTATTTGATTTTCCGATTTACAATCTTTGCGGAAAAGAAATTGCAGTAAAAAGCGCTGAGAATTTTAGAGCTTTGCGGGAAAAGGGAATTACTTGCAGGAAAACAATCGACTCTATAATTGCAACATTTTGTATCGAAAACGAAATAACTCTTTTACACAATGATAAAGATTTTATTCCCTTTGAAACAGAGTTTAATTTGAGGGTAATCCACCTTGACTAACAAGATATTACTAACAGACAAGATAAAAAAGCCC
>CAYTFZ010000058.1:0-16469 GCA_964437215.1 uncultured Melioribacteraceae bacterium
TCGGCGATAACACAATACCATCAATAAGCGGTTCTGCTTCAGTTGATAAGGACGGAAAAGTACATATTACAGTAACTAATGCCGATCCGGATATGTCGAAAGAAGTTAAAATTGAACTTGACGGGGAGAAAAGCTACAAGTTTGTACGCGGCGAAATTATTACCGGAAAAGAACTTAACAGCCTGAATGATTTTGATAAATCTGAAGAAGTTAATATCAAAGAATTTAAAAACGTTAAAGTTAACGGTAAAAATATCGAAATTAAAATGCCGTCAAAGTCAGTTGTAATGATTGAACTTAAATAAATCAAAATTATTGAAGAAAAAGTCCGGTTATGCCGGACTTTTTTGTTTTAAATGAGTTTTATTACTTAAAGTCGAATTTCGAAGTATTGCAGTTAGACTATTCTTAAAAAAAATATATCAGCTGAATTATAAAAAAACAAGTTAATTGCATAAACATTTGTAAAACTATAAACCATTTTTTATCTTTTCCAGCTCGTCCCATCTTTCGTATAGCTGTTGTACTTTATTTTTTGCAGCATCTAATTCAGCGTTTAATTCTTTAGTGCGGGCTGCCATTTCTTTATAAAAATCGGGGGACGAAAATATTCTTTCAATTGTTTCAACTTCCGATTCTGCATTTAGAATATCTTCTTCAATTGTTTCAAGTTCTTTCTTTTCCTTCCAGCTCAGCTTTCTTTCAGCGGATTTTTCTTTTGCGGGAGCGGTTTTCGGTGCGACTTTAACAGAAATTGATGCATTATTCCGGATAGTTTTCTTTTCGTGGTAATCGTCGTAATTTCCCTCGCTAAAATACAAGTTACCGTTTTCTTCAAAAGCAAGAATTCCGTTACAAACCCGGTTAAGGAAATATCTGTCGTGGCTTACAACAATAACACATCCTTCAAAAGCAATAAGAGATTCCTCTAAAATTCTTAATGTGGGCAGATCAAGATCGTTTGTGGGTTCGTCGAGTATCAGGAAATTCCCGCCGTTTTTTAATATCAGGGCAAGTGCAAGTCTGCTTTTTTCTCCGCCGGAAAGTTTTTCGACTCTTGTATTAATTCTGTCATCTTCAAAAAGAAATCTTCGCAAATAAGACCAAACGGTTATTTCTCCTCCTCCGAATTTTATATAAGTCTTTCCTTTGCCGATTGTTTCCAGCACAGTTTTCTCGTCATCCAAAATCAGCCGCGATTGATCGATGTAATTAAAAACAGTGTTCTCGCCGATTGTTGTTGTCCCCGAAGAGGGCGGAAGTTTTCCTAAAATTATTTTTAAAAGTGTAGTTTTACCGGCTCCGTTGGGGCCTATAATTCCAAGTTTTCTTCCCGGTTCAAATTTTAATCCGGCATTTTTAAAAAGAATTTTTTCGCCGGTTTTAAAACTTAAATTTTCAAATTCAAGAACTTGTTTTCCAAGTCTTTCGGGCGGCGGGATTATAAGGGTTACATCATTTTCCGCTTCAAACGGTTCTTTAGCTGCGACTTCAAAATATTGATCCAAACGGCTTTTCGATTTAGAAGTGCGGGCTTTGGGCCCGCGTCTTACCCATTCAAGCTCGCGCCTCAAAAAATTCTGGCGCTTTTTTTCTTCCGATTCCATCCGCGCGGCGCGTTCAGCTTTATTTATCAGGAAATCGGTGTAATTCCCATCGTGCGAGTAAAAAATTCCATTAGCCAATTCAACAATTCTATTGGCAATTTTATCCAGAAAATACCTGTCGTGAGTTACAAAAATACAGGTGCCTTTATATTGAGCAAGGAAATCCTCAATCCACTCGATTGAGCTTGTATCGAGATGGTTTGTCGGCTCATCAAGAATAAGAATATCGGGCTGCGAAATAAGCGCGCGGCAGAGTGCAGTTCTTCTTTTTTCTCCACCGGAAAGAATGGAAATACGGTTATTGCCATTCGGGGCACTAAGCGAGTGCATCAAGGTATCGAGCCGGTTTTCAAGATTCCAGCCATCGGCATTTATTATTTTATGTTCTAATATTTTCCGCTGCGGATTGTTATAGTCAAGCGATTCGTATTGCCTTATAGTATTTATAATATCGGCCGCGCCGTCAAGAATATTTTCGCGGACTGTTTTTGTTTCATCGAGCGTGAAATCCTGTGAGAGGAATGATACTGCAGCATCTTTTCTTTTTGCAACCTCACCCGAATCGGGGGTGAAAAGACCGGAAATTATTTTCAGGAAAGTGGATTTTCCGGCTCCGTTTCTTCCAACAAGTCCTATTCTTTCACCTTCGTGAAGTGCAAGCGAAGCATTTTCTAATATAATCTGCGTTCCGAATTTTACCGTTATGTTTTGCGCCGAGAGAATTGCGGGATTGTTTGATGCCATTTTACTTTTCTTGTTATTGGAAGAATATTGATAAATCTGAATCTAAAAATAAGCATTTATAATCTTACTATTTAATACTGAAATTAGTATTTGAGAAAAAACGTAACAAAAACAATTCTCTGGTGTAAACACTAAAGATTTTGGGGAAAATTATTCCCCTGAAAAAAATGTAAAAAAAAGATGTTATAACAAATATTTAATTTGACATTTTGTCCGATTTATTGCATATTGCAAATGAGATATTTTATCGGATTATAATTGAAAAGGAAACTGATATGAAAAATATAACTTCAAACCGCAATCTTACAGAATTTGAAATTGAAATACTTCCTCATAAATCTTCGCTTCGCAGCTTTGCTCTTAAACTTACAGGAGATAATGAAGATGCAGATGACCTTCTTCAGGATACGCTTTTAAAAGCTTTCCGGTTTTTCGATTCGTTCGAAAAAGGCACAAACAGCAAAGCCTGGGTTTTCAGGATAATGAAAAATTCATTCATTAACGATTACCGTAAAAATGTAAAACAGCCGAATAAAGTTGATTACGAAGATGTTCAGAATTTTTACGAAAACATTAAAGCTTCGGAAGTTAAAGTCCAGCATTTGCAGGAAGATGCTTTCAGCAGCGTTCTTGATGATAATATCACAAATGCAATTGCATCTCTGCCGTCCGATTTCCAGACGATAATTATTCTGAGCGATTTGGAAGGTTACACTTACGAAGAAATTGCTGATTTTGTTAATATCCCAATTGGAACTGTCCGGTCGCGGCTTCACAGAGCGCGTAAAATGATGTACTCAAAACTTTACAGTTACGCGCGCAAACGCGGATACGTTCAGGAAGAAGTTTTGAATTGATTATCTTCGTTTAAGAATTATCAAAGTTATCTCCGGTGTGGAATTATACCGCACCGGAGCTAACGACATCCCCAGTCCCCGGTTAACGGAAAGAAGCATATTTCCAATTCTGAAATCACCTTTTATATATTTGGTTTCAAAAAGAGTGGGCGAAATATTGAAAAACGGATAAAACAATGTAATCTGTCCTCCGTGTGTGTGACCGGCAAGCATAATATCAAAACCGTTTTCCGAAGCCTTTTCGGCTAAAAACTCCTGCGGCTGATGAGTAAGGAAAAAGTTTAAATCGCTTCCGGCATCCGGAACAGATACGGAATCCAGCAAACTGCCGTTTATTTTTTTTGAATAAGTATGGGTGATAAAAGAAATACTGATGGATGAATTTTCGACAATGAGTTTTACTTTTTTATTATCCAGCATCTTAACATTATTTTTTGCAAGGGCTTCAGTAATTTCGCGCCTGCTCCTTGCATTGTCCGGCCTGTAAGCCCAATTATCGTGGTCGCCAATGCACGAATATACTCCGTAAAGCGAACTCAGTTTTCCTAAATGATCAGCAGCGGAATTAATGTATTCGGGACCGCTTGTAATAATATCCCCGCCGATAAGAATAAGATCGGGCTGCAGAGAATTGACTTTATTGATATAGCGTAAAACCCGTTTGCCGTCGGTATACTTGTCCACCTGAACATCCGAAATTAAAACAAGCCGGAAATCATCCAAATCTTTGCTTAAATTTTTCTTACTGTATTCAACAACCCGCACTGAAACAGAATTCCAGTCGTGGTAAACCCGCAAAGGAACATAAATTAAAAAACCGGCGGTTATTAAAAGCAGCAGTCTGCATTCAAGTTTTTCTAAAGTATCTTTCCGCTTTTTAGTGAAAAAGGAAATTACGAATTTAAGAATATCGATAGTGGCGAAGAACAAAACCGATTGAAGAATTATCAGTTGAATTACCCAAAATGGAATTACAATGTAATTATCCCAAAATGCATTTTCGGGATACTCAAAATCAGCTATACCGAAAAGGGTTTTATATATCCATAATACTATGGTAACAAGCGGATAGATATTAATAAAAATAAAAAATACTATTCGCTGAAATTTCTTGCCGTATTTGCTCAATCCGGGAAAACGGAAAACAAGAAATTTTTCAGCTTTCCGTACAAAGTAATATTGTACGAGAAAAAGAATCAGTAAAATTATTAAGTTTCTAAAAAAATAAAACATAAAGCTCTGGATTTTAGATATTTAAAAGACTATCAAAACTGTTGATTAAAAAATCGGGAAATTCATTTTTAAGAAATTCGGGTTCGCGGTAGCCGAAGGTAACAGCACAAGTTTTGCTGCCGGCATTTTTACCGCAGCGGATGTCAAGTTCGGTATCGCCTACCATAATACATTCACGCGGATCAATTTTATATTTATCGCAAATCATTAAAAGCTGCGAAGGATCAGGTTTATGAGGAATTCCGTCCCTTCTGCCCATAACTGTTGTAAAATACTTTGCCAGTCCGAAGTGATTAATAATTAAGTCAGCTTGATCCTGAGCTTTAGTGGTAAGCAATGCGATTTGCTTCCCGGATTTTATCAATTTATCAAGAGTACTGGTCACTTCCGGAAATAAAACTGAATGATTGATAAAGTTAAAATATGATTTTTTATAAAACATTAAGAACTTATCGAAATCAGGGACATCTATAGAATATATTTTGAAAATGTCTTCGAAATGCATTCCGATATGATTATTAAATTGATCCTGAGTTATGGAATACATAATATTAAAATTGTTGAAAGAACAAACCATTGCTTTGTAAATAGTCTTGTGCGACTCCATAAGTGTTCCGTCGAGATCGAAAACATAAGCTTTTAAATTATAATTCAATTACATTCCTCATAATTATACAACAAAATCGGGTTAACCATTAAATAAATTTAACAGATTGAAAATTTATGAATATTTGGTTATTTTTATCAACTTGATAAAAAAAAGTGGTTTTAAAATAATAAAAATTTAATAGAATAAATAATAAACAAAGGAGTATAAAACTATGCCAGTAGCAGACAGTAAAACTTATCAGAGAATGCTGGAAAATGCAAAAAAAAATAAATTTGCATATCCTGCTATCAATGTAACTTCCGAAGCAACAGCAAATGCCGTTTTGGAAGCTTTAGCAGAAACTAAATCTGACGGAATTATTCAAGTTTCAACAGGAGGAGGCGAATTTGCATCCGGTTCATTGTTGAAAGATGCAGCTCTCGGCGCTATCTCAATAGCACAGCACGTTCATCTTGTTGCCGAAAAATATGATATTAACGTTGCTCTTCATACAGATCATTGCCCTGCAAAAAAAATTGAGCCTTTCTTAAAACCACTTTTAGCTGAATCGCGTAAAAGAGTTGAACGCGGTGAAAAACCATTATTTAATTCGCATATGTTCGATGGAAGCGACCTCCCGTTAAAAGAAAATATGGATACAGCAGTGGCACTTCTGAAAGAATGCACAGAATTAGGAATTATTCTTGAAGTTGAAGCAGGTGTTGTTGGCGGTGAAGAAGACGGAGTAAACAACGAAAACGCACCGGCAGAAAAACTTTACACTACACCTGAAGATATGCTGTATGTGTACGAAAGATTAAATGAAGTTAAAGGTGCAACATATATGTTTGCTGCTACTTTCGGCAATGTTCACGGAGTTTACAAACCAGGAAATGTTAAGTTGAAACCGGTTATTTTGAAACAAGGACAAGATGCTGTGGTTGCAAAATACGGACAAAGTGCATCTTTCTTTTTAGTTTTCCACGGCGGAAGCGGTTCTTCATTAGAAGAAATAAGAGAAACTCTTGAATACGGCGTTATTAAAATGAATGTTGATACTGATACTCAATATGCATTTACAAGACCGCTTGTTGATCATTTCTTTAAAAATTATGATGGTGTTCTAAAAGTTGAAGGCGAAGTAGGAAACAAAAAAGTCTACGATCCGAGAGCATATCTTAAAAAAGGCCAGGCAGGAATGAAAGATAGAGTAGTTCAGGCAGTTAAGGATTTAAGAGGCGAAAACACAACCCTCGGAAGATAAATTTAATACAGCTTTATGATTGTTAAGACTGTTGAAAAACCCCGGTTATTTTTAATCGGGGTTTTTTATTTCAAGCTATTAGTAATTTTCGACTGTTTCATATTTTTAGGTTAAATTTTTGAGCAATAAGAGCGATGTTATGGAAAATTGCATTACTTGGCGGATCAGCATTAATTTTAGCAATGTTTTACTTAAAAGATTAAAAATGATAAAAACAATTAAATATTATTTTCGCAGGCATGTATCATAGAAAATAAAAGTGCGATTATATTCAAGCTTTTTCTAACTTTAATGAAACTTTACAGAGATTCAAACTATTTTTAAACAAACTTTGTTATTCCTTTTAAATTAATTATGATGAATCGGTTCAGTCTTTAAAGCATCATACCAAATAAAAAAGGAGTAAAAAATGAATTTCAATGTAGGCGGCACAGATAAAAAATTAAGAATAATTTTTGGAACAAGCATTTTGTTAACGGGAATAATATTTCAATCGTGGTGGGGTTTGCTTGGGGTTATTCCGCTTTTAACAGGACTTGTTAATTTTTGTCCTTTATATTGCCCGTTAAATATAGATACAAAAAACAAAAAAGAATCTTGAAAGTGTTTAAGTGAAAATCCGGTTAAAAACCGGATTTTAATTTCTTACTGGTTTAAGAAGTTCAATTCCAATTTGATTATATAAATTTTCGGTAAGTCTGTAGCAGGAATTAGTCATTCCTTTTAAGGACATTAAAGGCAGATAATCAATCTGTCCGCCGGATTTGAAGATTTTTCCGTCAATAACTGAAAGATAGAAATCATCGCCCACAGTCCAAAAAATATCCGGCTTTATATTTTCCAGTCCGGGTAAAGTAAAAGTACGGATAAAGTCAGGATTTCCAGGAAGATGGTAGATTACAAGTTTTCCCATTGTTGATAAATTACGCAAGAAAATATCTGTTTTATCAATAAAATCGTAGTTAGGTATTTGCGGCTGAGGCGGTTCGCAAACAATATAAATATGCGCCTGCTGAGCATTCTTTATTGATGTGGTTAAAGTAATTATTCCTGTAGAAACAAAATAATTCAGCTGTGTTCCGATAGGTCCGGCAAACATTTCGTCGCTCCCGGGAAAAACAATTGTTCCTCCTTCCCACGAAAATAGTTTTACTTTAAAACCGTTTTCAGCTAATTTTACTGCCAACGGAATACTGGTAATATCAATGCCAATTATACTTACTATGCTCTCTCGCGAATTAATTAGCCCAAAAAATTCCTGTTCTGTCATATCCCTCTATAAAAATAATTTTACCTGCTAAAATTACTAAAAAAAGCATTAACCGCAAAAACCTTATTTAATAAAAATAAACTAAGAACAGCCGGCAATTTTAAATCCGCAATGATTACAGCTTTGGTTTTTAATTTCGTTTGACAAAACCGAATGCCAGTCTCTTTTTATAATCGCCTTTCTGCAATTGGGGCAGTAAGTAGCCTGACCTTCTTTATCGTGAATATTTCCCACATAGCAGTAATTTATGCCCTGCGATAAAGCTGTTGCGCGGGCTGATTGAAGTGTTGCTGCCGGAGTGCTTGGTTTGTCTGTCATTTTATAATCGGGGTGGAAAGCTGAAAAATGCAAAGGAACATCGTTTCCAAGATTATTAATAATCCAGCCAGTCATCTTTTTTATTTCTTCTTCAGAATCATTTTCACCCGGAATAAGCAACGTTGTTATTTCCAGCCAGATGTTTGTTTCGTTTTTAATCCACAGAAGAGTTTCAAGTATATCATTAAGATGTGATGACGTGAGCGAATGATAGAAATCTTCTGTAAATGCTTTTAAATCGACATTGGCTGCGTCAATATATTTGTAAATATCTTTTCGGGCATTTTTATCAATATATCCTGCAGTTACCATAACAGATTTTATCCCCTCCCGGCGGGCAAGTTCCGAAACATCAATAACATATTCGCCAAAAACAGTGGGGTCGTTGTATGTGTAAGCTATTAACTCTGTTTTGTATTGTTTTGCAAGAGATATAACTTTTTCGGGTAAAGCATATAAAGCATTATTTTCATCTGTTTTAGCTTTACTTGTTGACCAGTTCTGGCAGAATTTGCAGCCAAGATTGCAGCCGGCAGTTCCAAAGCTTAGGATAGGCGATCCTGGATAAAAATGATAAAGCGGTTTTTTTTCAATAGGATCGATTGCAAAACCCGTCGGTCTGCCGTAACTGGCTGTATACAATTTTCCTTTAATATTTTTTCTTACAAAGCAGAAACCCGCCTGATTTTGGCTGATAATACAATAACGCGGACAAAGGGTACAAAGAACTTTACCTTCGTCTTTTTCTTCCCACCATAATGCGTTTTTATATTTTGTATCAAACTGATTCACACAATTATTTCTTTTTCTGACTATGCTGTTTTTTGGTTTTATCGGGATTAACAATGTTATTCATCTCGCGAAGTCTTTTTTCAACAAGTCCGAATATTGTATCGGGCGGATAATCGCCGTTTTTATCGGGTTCGCCGGCTTTGAATCCGGTGAGAAGTTCAATGGCTTCGAAAGCCTGCGATACAGGATAAACACTGAAATTGCCTTCGTTTACAGCATCAATTACTTCCTGTTTTAAAACAAGATCAGAAACATTCTGCACTGGAATTATTACTCCATGCTTCCCGTTTAATCCTCTTTTCTTGCACACATCAAAAAAGCCTTCTATTTTTTCGTTAACTCCGCCTATTGGCTGTATATCTCCTTTTTGATTGACAGAACCTGTAATTGCATAATATTGTTTTATAGGGACATTTGCAAGGCACGAAATTATGGCGCAAATTTCTGTTACAGAAGCGCTGTCGCCGTCAATCATTCCGTAGCCTTGCTCAAAAACCAGACTTGCATTAAATGAAAGTGGAACTTTATTTCCGAATTTTTCGCGAAAATAACCCGAAATTATTAGGACTCCTTTGTTGTGGGTTTGTCCGCTTAAACCGGCTTCGCGCTCAACGTTAAGGATATCCCCTTTCCCTAACGAAACGCTGGCGGTTATGCGCGTAGGTTTTCCGAAAGTAAAATTTTCACTTCCGTAAACAGCCAGTCCGTTTATCTGCCCGATTCTGTCCCCCTCGGTATCAATAAGAATTGTTCCCTCATCAATCATCTCCTGAAGTTTCGATTCGCCCAGATTATGGCGGTCCTTAGCCGATTCGTATGCCTGAATTATGTGATAATCCGAAACAAGTTTTTCGCCGAAATCTTTTGCCCAGTAATTTGCTTCGCGTATCAGGTCGGCAATCTGTGCAAATTGGGTTGTAAGTTTTTTTTTCGAACCTGCAAATCTTGAAGAATATTCAAGCAGTTTTATTATCGCGCTTTTATCAAAATCCAGAAGGTTTTCGCTGGATATTATTTTTTTTATCACTTTGGCATAATCGTTCAAAATACTATTTTCATTTTTAATTTCGTAATCGAATTCGGCTTTTATTTTGAAAATTTTATTGAAATCGTCTTCTCCTTCCGAAAGTATTGAATAAATAAATTCGTTCCCTATTAAAATTACTTTTGTGTTTATTTTTATAGGTTCGGGTTTCAGACTGCTGGGAGAAATAAACCCGAAATTGTAATTATCCTGTATTTCAAGTTTTCCGTACTGAAGAACTCTTTTAAGACTGCTCCAAACGCCGGGTTCTGCAAAAACATCCATTGCCTTCATTACTAAAAATCCGCCGTTTGCTCTTAAAAGAGAACCAGCTTTTATTTTAGTGAAATCGCTGTACCACTCGCCTTCGTCGGTGTGAATTTTTTCAATTGTTCCGAATATGCTTTTGTAGCTCGGATTTGTTTCAATAATTACCGGACGTTCGGTTATTGAAGAATTATCGAGAATTACATTTGCACCGTATTCAATAAGCAAACCTTCTTCGGCTTCGCGCTGGTCATCTGCTTTTTCATACTGTATTTTAAAGACATTAATATTTTCCAGAACATCTGATTCGAGGCTGTCTAAATAATTTTTTATAACTTTTTCATTAAAATTATCCCGTAAATTATCTATAGCTCCTTTTACAAGATTTTCGGTAGCTGCTATCTCCAATTTTGAAAGTTTATCCTGAAAATCGCGCGTAATTTTCATAGTTTCCTTATAAACTTTCTGCAATTCCTGCTGATATTCGGCATATTTCTTTGCTATGGTTTGAGCTTTCTGGCGGCTGATTTTTTTTGTATTTACAAATTCAGGAAGCTGCTGAATAAAAACAGGCTGCTGCTCGATTACTGCAAATATTTCTGTTCTGGCAGCTTCTCCCTCCCCTATTTTTCCTAAAGTAAAATTGTTTCTTTTAAGTCTTCTTTCAAAGGATTCCATCATGCTTGCCTGTTTCTGACCAAGAGCAGTAACAAGATTTTTCTTTTTCTCGCTGAATCTTTTGCCATCGAGTACCTTGGGAATTTCCTTAAGCAGAAATAAAATTGTTGTTTTAAGTTCATTTCGAAATTTTTGTCCTTCGCCTGCTTTCATAACCAAAAGAATCGGTCTGTCGGGGTCGGCAAAATTGTTTACATAAACATAATCCTGAAGTTCGGCGCATTTGGGACTAATATCTTCCAACATTTTCTGAATTGTAGTAAGTTTGCCAGTGCCGGCAAGTCCGGTGATAAAAATATTATAGCCCGGACTGTTAATATCCACACCGATTTTAAGCGCTTTAATTGCTTTTTCCTGTCCAATAATTTCAAAACCGGGTTCGAGTTTGGCTGTTGTTTTAAAATCAAAAATATCCGGATCGCAATACCATTTTAACTCAGAAGGTTCTAGTTTACGGTGTTCAGGGGCTGGTAAAAGCTTTTTCATCAGTAATCCTTGTAGAATTTATCAAATAATTTAAATAATTATCGCACTCATTTTAAAATTTATAAATGGGAATTTTTGGATACAATAATTGAAGAATTTTCTACGTTGAGTTATAATCAATTCTTATCTAAAAATCTTATTCCGTAACAGAATTTTTAGCAACCGATTTCAGAAAATCGGTAAGACATTTTTTTACAACAGTATCTGTTATTTTTTTTGAAATTGAAATATAGAGCTTTCCGCTTACCGAGTTGTAGAAATTCAGGATTTCATCAAACTCGGAATAACGTAAATCTTTATAGGAATAATACATATTTGCCATTAAAATACTTTTTGCAAGCGGACGGATTTCTTCCATTCTTTTCTTCATCTGAGTCCGTAGCTTTTTATAACTTTCTACTTGGCTTTTTGTAAATTTAACACTCAGCTCATTAAATATTTTATCCGATACAGAAACTGCCAATTCGAGCATATAATCACTAAGGTTAATAGTTTCAACCATCTGTTCAATATACTTTACTGTGCGTCCGGTAAGCTGCTTTTTATAAATTTTTAATGCAGTTGCTGCAATAAGATTTTTATGTTCCTGAAGAGCGTATGCTGTATCCAAGTGAGTGAATTTTTTGCCTAACGGCGATTCAATCCATGCGATATATGTTCTAAAAGCTGCTTCGTTATAATTATTAACAACTATGCTGTTAGTAATTGAATCCAAAACAGCTTTCGAAAAACTGGAGTCAAATTTCGCTTTAACTCCGGCAGAATCGAAAAGATCGAAATAAGATTGAGAAAAATCATTCCAAAAAGAAGTTTTAAATTCGTTTAAGGATTTTTCGAGCTGTGCAGCGATAATAAAATCGGAAACAATTTTTTGGTTTAAATTTTTCTGCGCCCAGGTTACTGAAATCGTCATAAATAATAAAAAACATAATTTCTTCATTTTTATTTCCAAGTTTTTATATGAATATTTAGTTTAATAATTTTATAAACAAAATTAAATCTTTTTTTTTAAAGCAGAAACAACAATATTCGGATATGTTGATTTGGAGCGGAAAACAAACGGGGAAAAGTGAATTCAGAATTTTTGCCCATAGGGGAGCAAGCGGAAGCATGCCCGAAAACACTTTGCCTGCAATTGAAAAAGCAATAAGTTACGGGGCAAAATGGATAGAAATTGATATTCAGTTCAGCGGCGGGAAAATTTTTGTTTTTCACGATGAAAGTCTGGAAAGACTTACCAATGGGAAAGGCTCTTTCAAAGGTAAATCGGATGAATATCTTCGTTCGCTTGATGCAGGAAACGGCTGCAAAATTCCTTATTTAAGAGAAGTTTTAGAAATAGCTGAGAGAAAACTTTGTATAAATATAGAAATAAAAGACGACGATGCGGTAATACCGCTTACTGAAGAATTAAAAAATCAAATTGATGCAGAAAAGTTTCTGCCCGAAAATTTTATTGTTTCGTCCTATTACATAAAACACATCGAACTTTTCCGCTCGCTTAATAAAATTGTGCCTTGCGCAATTATTACAGATAAACCTGATAAAAGCATTATCAGTAAATCCGAAATACTTGATTGCCGTTCCATTCATATTTGCAGATCCGGAGTTAACAGAAAATTCGTTGCAGCTTGTCAAAATAAAAATATTAAAGTATATGTTTTTACTGTTGATTCGGAAAAAGAATTTAATGAAATGAATGAAATGAATATTGACGGAATTTTCACAGACTTTCCGGAATTGTTTATAAAAAGAAGTTAAGAACCATATTTCTCAAGATAATTTAAATAAAAAAGCCCCGATTCAATCGGGGCACAAACTACTTCAGCAATATTTTAGTTTTTAATATTAGAGGCAATTTTACATTTCAACTTTCGATTTGAATAAAATATCAACAACACCTGTAACTGTTTTTTGTCCGGCAGGCATATTACTGATAGAAATAGTAGCCGTAAAGCATTGATTTGAAAAATTACTTATATAAGTATTTAAAGCATTAATTTGGTCGCCAGTTAGCGCCAGTTTTATTGGATTGTTTAACAAAGCAGCCGGTGTAGCGTTTGGGATAGAAACAGAAAATAGCTGCTGACCGTTTGCTGCTTTTAACTCAATTGTAATATTTCCCGTTAAATCTGCAGGGGAAACAGAGGTGGTTCTGTAAGAGGCTTCTACAAATGAAATTTCTTTCATTTTGTCTTTGTTGTCGTTGTAAAGGTCGTATTCTGTTAAACAGAAAGTACCTGATTCAGTCAGCGAAGTAGCTGTTCCTGAAGTAGCAACAGTTTTACTGAGGGGTATGTTCAGGTCAATTGTGTCAAATTTGTCAACAACATCGCAAGATGAAGTTAAAATTAAAATCAACGATACAATTGCGGTTGTAAAATATTTTTTTTTGTTTTTCATTTTATTCTCCGTTATTAAAATTCAAATGATAAGCCGCCGTTTATTACAGACTGATTTCCAATGCTGTAATCGGCATTTAAAACTATAAAACCTAATTCAAGCGCAGCGCCTACTGTAAATCTAAAGGTGTTTTCTCCGTCAATATCCAATTCAATCTTTCTTTCACCGCCGTATAATCCGCTCGGATCTTTAAACGTATACTTCAGATTCATCGAAGAGGATTCAATTTGAATACCTCCGTATAAGCAGACTAAGGCAAAATTTTTACTTGCAAGAAGATTAATTGATAAGTTTTTTGAGGTCATAATATCAGTTACTTCCAGTTTGCTGTAAAAAACTTGAGCTGCAACATCAAGCGGCAAAGGGAAATACCGGCTGATGCTGTGTTTAACACCAACACCCCAATACCCCAATTCGTTTTCGCCTAAACTGATTTTGGGAATAAATCTAACTAAAAGTTCAGTTCCAAAAGTGCTTATTCCTATCTGGGGCACAAACATAGGAACATTATTTAAATCCAAACCTCCCGGAAAAACAATATAACCTTCCGGACCCGAATAATAAGCCCCTTCTTTCCCAAAAATGGTAGCTGTAGGTTTATCGGCAGTATATCCTTCTTTATCTAAAGCAGGAGTAAAAGTTTTTTGATCTTCGGGAATAAAAATCAGCATACCCTGAAAGCCGAAAGTAAAACCGAATACATCTGAAACAGAAGCTGAATGATACATTCCGCTGTTTAGAGAGGTCCCCACATAATTTACAAAAGGCTGAATAAATTTCCCGACTTCTTTATCGGTAAGATAATCAAGCCTGTCGTCAAATTGTCCGAAAACGGAAGCTTGTATTATTATCAAAGAAAAAAATGCGGTAAATAATTTTTTCATAAATCATCTCCATTTAGATTTACTAATACAATATTAAATTGATGAAAAAAAAATATAAATGCAATTACATTTTTTTGAGTATGACAAAGCACACACTAAATATCAGCCTATCAGCTGTCTCGCAGTTTTGATGCTTTCTTCTGTAACATCTTCGCCGCTTATTAATTTTGCAACCTCTTTTAAGCTTTCTTCATTTGAAAGTCTTCTTATTTTACTTGTTACTCTTTCATTTTCGTACTTTTTCTCAACGCAATAATGTGTATCGGCCATTGCCGCAATTTGCGGGAGGTGCGTTATCGCAATTATCTGATGATACGATGCAAGCGATTTTAATGCTGTTCCTACTTTTTGAGCAATCCTTCCGCTTATTCCTGTATCTATCTCATCAAAAATGAGCAATGGCAGTTTTTCGTTTTTTGCAAGTACGGTTTTTAAGGAAAGCATTATTCTCGAAATTTCTCCGCCTGATGCAACTTTTGCAAGAGGTTTTAAATCTTCTCCCTTATTTGCGGAAATGTAAAATTCTAAAATATCGGCACCATTATTAAAACCTTTATAAATTTTGTTTTCTATCAAAAGGCTTCCCAAATCCGAATATTCACCTTTCTCATAATTCATCCTTGCTTCAAAACTCGAATCGGGAATACCCAGATTTTTCAGTTCGTCGATAACCTGTCTGCATATTTTTTTTGCTGATAAAGATCTGCGTTTTGTTATTTCATTTGCTGCAGAACCGGCTTTTTCCTTCAGTATCCGGATTTTCTTTTCTAATTCTTCCAATTTTTCGGAATAGCTTTCCGAAAGTTCAATTTCTTCCTGAAGAATTTTCTTCTTTTCTAGAATTGTTTCAATACTTCCGCCATATTTCTTTTTAAGAAGTGTTATTGCCCCAAGTCTTTCTCGTACTGTTTCCACCCTTGCCGGATCCAGATCAATTTTATCCCGGTAACTGCGCAAGTGTTCTGCCACATCATTTATCAATGCTATTGCAGAATTGAATTCTTCAGCTTTTTCATTAAAATCGCTGTCAATTCTTGCAAGTTCGTTTAACTTGCTTAAAGTTCCTACCATCTGATCGTGAATTGCCCCGTCGTTTTCGTATAGGATAGAATAAAGTTCGGATGTTATAGTAAGCATTTTCTCGGAATTTTCTAATAATGTGAGTTCCTTTTCGAGATGTTCGTCTTCCTGAAACAACGGATCGACAGAATTTATTTCTTTCAGCTGAAACTGATAAAGATCTTTTTTTTCTTTTAGCGAATTTTCTTTCAGCAGCATTTCTTTTAACTTGCTTTCGGTACTTACAAGCTCAGAAAAGATATTCCTGTAGTTTTCGATTAAATCATTATAATCCGAAGCTTCGTCGATAACTTGAATGTGTGTTTCCTGCCGGAGAAGGGATTGATGTTCGTGCTGCCCGTGCAAATCTACAAGCATATCGCCAGCTTCTTTAATAAGATTAAGCGTAACAGGCGTGTCATTAATGAAGCACCTGTTATTTCCTTTTTCCGAAATTTCGCGGCGGATAATCATTTCGGGAGCTGTGTCTAATTCGTTATCGGCAAGGAAATTTTTTATTCTTTTATTATCCTGCACAAAAAAATTTCCTTCAACAATGGTTTTGGCGCTTCCTTTCCGGATAATTTCAACCGAAGCTCTTTCGCCAAGCAATAATCCCAAAGCTCCTATAATAATAGATTTTCCTGCGCCCGTTTCTCCCGTGATTATGTTTAAGCCTTTTCCGAAATCGATGTTGATTTCATTTATTAAGGCATAATCTTTTATAAAAAGTGACGAAATCATAATTACAAATTTTAATTGTTCGATAAACAAATATATAACATAATTTTTATTTTCGCAGGAATGATAATGTAAAAATATTGTGCTCCTTGACTTAAGCAAAAGTTTTGTCTATATTTCGATTCTTAAAAATACACCGCGGGGTGGAGCAATTGGTAGCTCGTCGGGCTCATAACCCGAAGGTTTCAGGTTCAAGTCCTGACCCCGCTACAAGAAAAAAGCTTAAATTTGAATGAATTTAGGCTTTTTTTAT
>CAYTFZ010000059.1:0-15852 GCA_964437215.1 uncultured Melioribacteraceae bacterium
ATTGAATGCGTTCCTAACTTTTCGGAAGGGCGCGATAAAAGTAAAATTGATAAAATTGTAAATTCTATAGCATCCATTCCGGAAGTGAAACTGCTCCATATCGATACCGGATTTGATGCAAACCGGACAGTGATCACGTTTGCCGGCTCGCCCGAAGGAGTTGAAAAAGCGGCATACGAATCAATCAAAACAGCTGCACAAGAAATTGATATGCGCAAACACAGAGGAACTCATCCGCGCATCGGGGCAACAGATGTATTCCCTTTAATTCCTTTGCACGGAATTGATGAGCAAGAATGTGTTGAAATCTCAAAGAGAATTGCCCAAAAAGTCGGGAATGAACTTTCAATTCCGGTTTATCTTTACGAGAATTCTGCGATAAATCCGCAAAGAAAAAATTTAGCAGAAATACGAAAAGGAAACTACGAAGGCTTTGCCGATAAAATGAAACAACAGGAATGGAAACCGGATTTCGGTCCCGATGTTTTTAATCCTAAAACCGGCGCTACGGTTATCGGTGTAAGAAATTTCCTGATAGCTTATAACATAAATCTGAACTCGACTGACACAAAAGCCGCTTCGACCATTGCCGGTATTCTGCGCGAAAAGCGCTTTGTTAAAAATGCTGATGGAGCCGTAAGCGAAGTTTTGGGAAGATTTAAGAACTGCAAGGCAATCGGCTGGTTTGTTCCGGAATACAACTGCGCACAGGTTTCGTTTAATCTTACAAATTTCAAAATAACTTCGGTGCATCAGGTTTATGAAGAAACAAAAAAGCTTGCAGCCGAAATGGGAATTTCTGTTACGGGCAGCGAAATAATCGGGCTTGTTCCCGAAGAAGCTATTTTAGAAGCGGGAGAATACTATTTATCAAAAGAGAATATAAATATCTGCCTCTCCAAAGAAGTGATTATTGATACGGCAATTCATAATCTGGGGCTTAATGATAAAACTCTTTTCGAACCGGAGAAGAAAATACTGAAAAGCTATTACGATTTAACCAGCAATTCATCCGGCGGATACTGATAATCGAACTTTTTCCCGGTAAATTTTTCAATTGCAGGAATTGCAAACGAATCGTCCTCGCCCGCTAAACTTACCGAAATGCCTTTCTCGCCCGCTCTTCCGGTTCTTCCGATGCGATGAACATAATCTTCGGGGTCATCGGGAAGCGAATAATTAAAAACATATTTAACATTGTCAACGTGAATTCCTCTTCCGGCAATATCAGTGGCTACAAGAATCCGGATATCTTCGCTTTTGAATTTTTCTAAAGTTGCCAGCCGTTTTCTCTGTTCAACATCTCCCGAAAGAACTTCGCATTTAATTCCTGCTTTATTCAGATAATTGGCTACAACAACGGTTTCGTCTTTGCGGTTGCAGAAGACAATTGACTTTTGAATATCCCGTGATTTAATAAGATTTGCGATTATCAGCATTTTTTCGCTTCGTTCAACAAGATAAAAATATTGTTCAACCAAATCGACAGTAACCTGTTCAGGGTCTATTGTAACAAACGAAGGATTGTTTGTCCAGCTATGAGCAAGTCTTTTAACTCTATCGGAAATTGTTGCGCTGAAAAATAAAGTTTGTCTTGTTCCGCGCTGAGGAGTTTTTTTAATAATTTCTCTCACATCCGGAATAAAACCCATATCAAGCATTCTGTCGGCTTCATCAAGCACAAGTATTTCAACTCTGTTTAAATGTATAACTTTTGTTTTGCAGAAGTCCAAAAGTCTGCCGGGAGTTGCTACAACAACATCAAACTGTTCGGTTTCGAGTAACGATTTCTGTTTTTTATAGTGCATCCCGCCATAAACGGAAATGATTTTTATCTTCGAATACTTCGATAAAGCGGAAGCTTCTTTAGCAATTTGGATAACAAGTTCTCGCGTTGGAGCAAGTATTAAAGCCCGCGGGGTTCCGGGTTTTGGTTTTTCCGGCGCTCGTTTTCTTGAAATATTTGAAAGTATTGTGATAAGAAAAGCAGCGGTTTTCCCTGTGCCTGTCTGCGCCTGACCAAAGGCATCTTTTCCGTTTAATGTATCTGTTAAAAGTTCTGCTTGAATCGGTGTGCAATATTTGTAACCTAAATCTGATATTGCGTGCATTATGTTTAACGGAAGGTTAAAATCGTGAAATCTTTTTTTCCCTTCAGCTTCTTCTACTTTATATTGAGAAATATCCCAAGCCGGTTCAGGTTTTTCAGCTTTCACTTGAGTTTTACGGTGAGGGTTTGAAGGTTTTCTATTTTCTTTAACTTTTTCAGATGCCGGTACTTTAACTTTTACAGCCTGTTTTTCCGAAGTATCGGTTTTAATAGGTTTTATAGCTTCTTCTTTTTTTTCTTTACCGATACCGATAATGCGTAATATTCTCTTGAACAAATAAATCTCCGTTTGATAAAATTTCAATTATCAAATATACGCAAATAAATATTACGGATATAGTTCGTTAAAGAGGTATAAATCAATTATAAAGGTGACTTTTCTTTAAATTTGAATAATGGAAAAGCGTTTTTATCGGACTAATTAGTTTTGCTGCATTAAATTCGGTATATCCTTCAAACATTTTTTTACCGTATTTTTCCGATACTCCCCTTAGAGCTTTAACAATAACTTCGCTAAGGTTGTTTTCTTCTTCAAATATTTCGGCAGGAAGCATAAAAACGAGGTCGAATGCAGCTACTTCGGCAAGATTCTTAAAATCGTAATTGTCAAGGTCGGTTATCTGCAAACCGGGATAATTGCCTTTCCTCACGCGCATATCAAATTCTCCCTGCATCCTTTCCATAAGGAGAATTATTGCTGCATTTATTGGTATGTTAAGTTCAATCATTTCCGGTCTCTTTTCTTCTTTTAGTTTTATTCAGATTCAGTTTACTTTTCTGAATCGTTAATGATACTATCGTAACAATCTCAAATATATTTAGAGGTGAATTATTTAGCATTACGCTTTTGGTTTAAAAATATAGTGAAAGAATAGAATGTCTCAATTTCGTGAGGATCAAGTTCGTTTATAACTATATCGTAAGCATTCTCGAGCCAGCGAAGGTTCAGTTTTCGTATTGCAAGCGAAAGATCGTCTATGTAATCATCAGGATTATCCATTAAAATATCGCCGAGCTGTATTGCTGCTTTAACGCTTATAAGATAAGGAACTGAATTGCTGTTTGCAATATCTATAAGCTTGTCGAGATGTTTCCGGTGCTGGCAGCAAAGGATTATTGCCATTTGTCCGGCTATTTTAGCAAGTTCTGTCTGCCCCATATTTTTTAAAGTTTTATCCCCTGCAATTGCAATAAGATTATCAATCGCTTCCTCAACTCCAATCCGCGAAGATTCGGATCTTTGCCGTTCACGCTCAATAGCATTATTAATTGCCACTGAAATATTTTGTCCTGCACGTTCAATAATTTCTTTCGATTGACTTATATCACGCGATATTGCTAAAAGTCTGGTGTAATCGCCGTTTTTAATAAAAGAATCTATCTGCGCCATACTTTTCTGTGAAGTATTCGATTTCATTTCTTTTAACGCCGTCCAATCAACA
Source organism: uncultured Melioribacteraceae bacterium (assembly GCA_964437215.1). Taxonomy (GTDB): domain Bacteria; phylum Bacteroidota; class Ignavibacteria; order Ignavibacteriales; family Melioribacteraceae; genus JAAYAN01. Next base: position 3,553 of record CAYTFZ010000059.1, read on the forward strand.
GATTTAGCATCGGAACTTTTATTCGATATAGCTTCTGCTCTTTCTGCAATTTCTTTCTGCTCTTTTTCAAGGAAGAGTATTTTAATCCGGTTAAAAGTGAATTTTTCAACAAATAGGTTAAAATATCCGGCATCAACTTTAAAGCTGATGATATGTTTATCCCCGAGTCTTCCGTATTTGAAAGGAGTATTTTCCAGATTCGGCAGCCTGTCCTTCAATTCCTTGAAAACCGTTTTTACTATATCGATTTCCTTTTTCTGGACAATTACTGTAATAGGTTTAAGTTCTGCCGGCATTAATTTCCTGTAAAAAAATAATTTAAAATTACTATCGGTTCGAAAAAAAGTTTTTTAATAATAATTATTTATCAGAAATTCCAATATAAGGCCAGAGTTCCCGAAACGAAATTATAACTTGAATTGTCTCTGGAAGTACTTCCTAAAGTTATTTTCCCGTTAAAGCTCAAATTGCTTTCCACCTGATATTTTACGTCAACGCCGGCTTCGCGAATCAGAAATTCACTTTCGGGCACGTAACCCGCTTTGCCGTTCAGTTTTATTTCGTATTCTTTTTCGCGCTCTAGTACCCACTCGCCCCAAATGCAATGCGATTCAAAATTCTGAGGCGAATAATACAATTGTTTCCCGTAATGCGAAAGAGTATTTATTTTATAATTAGAATAAAAATATTCGTAACCTATACGGTAAATATTTTCTTCAAATCTTTTCCCTATTCTTAAAAGAAGATCGTTGCCTTCGTTTTTTAATTCGTCGGTGAGTTTTATATATTTGAAATATCCGCTTAAAATAAGTCCTGTTTTGTGCAGATATTCCATATCAAGTTTAAGCATATCACCCGAATAACCGGTGTTTATCAGATTCCCTGAATACATCATAAGCGAAGCGGCGGTGCGCTGATAAGTTCCTTGTATCGAAAATTTTCCTTCAGCATTGTAACGGGCAAAAGCTTCCGCTTCGGTTTTAGCCGAAGTTTGTGAGGACTTAATACCGCCGAAACCGAAACCAAGTGTAAAAGTCTTCGATGGGCGGATAAAAATATGTCCGGTAATTGTGCTGAAATTCTGTTTGGCAGATGAATATTTGATTATTGATTGATAAAATGAAACACCGATTGCGATATACTGATTTATTCCGGCTTCGAGACGCGCGCCTGCTTTAAAAAGCCTGAAATTTATATTATCGCTGTAGAAAAGGAAAGACGGCGCAAGCCCGGCATAAACAGGAAAAGAGCCGAACAATGCAAGACTTGACTGTTTGGGCAGCCAGTTTTTTCGCATCATAACGAGATGTGTTTGCGCTGTATCAATTTCGCCTGCAAGCAGAGAATCGTAAATTGCTTCCGCAAAATCATACTCGCGCGTTTTAATATAGCTGTCGCCAAGATAAAGATTAGCTTCAAAATCTTTGGGTTCCCTTTCAACTACATTTTTAAAAGCTGCAACAGCATTTAACGAATCACCTTTTTCGAAAAGAACTTTGCCCCGCTGCATTGCTACATCGTAGTTATAACCGGCAGAAAGAAGAGAATCGTAAACTGATAAAGCTTTGTCGTATTGTTTTGCACAAAAATAAACATCACCGAGTTCTTTTTTAAGCGAACTGTCGGCTCCGGCAAGCGCTATATAATCAATATAAAATGGCAAAGCCTCTTGGCATTCCTGTTGAAGAACATGCTCGCGCCCCTGCTGAAGAATTCCGAACGTGCGCTCTTCTTCAAACTTCATTTTTGCTATTTCAAAATTGCTTTCAAGATTTTCAATTTCGTATTGGTCAGCCTGCAATTCTTTTATTTTTTCTATCAGAAGGTTTGCTTCATCGAGTTTATAAAGCGACATTTTTACATTGCTCAGAAGAATCAGAGCTTCGATGTTGTTCGGGAATTTCTGAATATAATTTTCGAGATACATTTCGGCTTTATCCAAATCGCGGTTCATCCAGATGCTTAATTGTGCACGGAAGAATTGGTATTCGGTATTTTCCGGAGAAATTTCCAGAAGTTTATCGGTTACTCCGGCAGCTTTTTCGTTATCGCCGTTCCAGGCAGAGTATTGAGCATATTTATATAAAAGAACAGGATCATCGTCGTTTTTTGCGGCTGCATAATATTTCTCGATTGCGTCAACAGCTTCTTCAAACATTTCAAGATAGCCGTAATAATCCAAAACCTTCATCAGCGCTTTTTTGTCCGCAGGATTTTTCCTAAGCCTTGCTTCGTTTTCAGCAATTACTTTTTTGTATTCTTTATCGCGGTAATCGGTAACATATTCCCATTTGGATTGGAACTTTTTGTCTTCTTCAAACCGGTCTTTTAATATTCTAAGTTCCTTATAAGCTTCTTCAATTCTTTTGTATTTAATCAGCTCATCAATAAGAAGAAATCTGGTTTTATCGTCATCGGGATTTCGTTTAAGTATTGAGTAGTATTTATCAATAAGGAAAACTTTCCCAGTTTTATCGCCGCCGCCCGTATAAGGCTGAATGTATCCTTGTCTGCGTGCAAGGTCAAGCCCGTCAACAGCTTCCTTAAAGAACGGTTTGAATTCGAGAGCTTTTAAGAATGCATCTTCGGCAATTTTATATTTACCCTGCCATAAGGTAAAATAACCGTAACGGCTCCATAAACGCCAGTCATCCGGGTGGCGCTCAACATACTTCTTAAGTATCTTTTCACCTTTAGGTAGATTTTTAGTCATCATTAAAATTTCGGTGTAGCGGATTATTTCATCGGGAGAAGCGAGGTCGTCGCGCTTAAGATATTCATCGTACCAAATTTCAGCTTCGGGCCAGTCTTCAAGTCCACGGTAAGCTTTGCCTATTTCAAGATAATTTTCGGCTTTTGCGGGATTTATAGCAATTTCACGTTTGCGCCCTTCAATTGTTTGATAAAGAAGTTTGTGCCAGGTCTCAAGTATCCGTGCGTAATTCCGGCGGTATTCGGTGTTTTCGGGGGCAAGTTTGCGGGCAATCCTCAAATCGGATGAGGCATTAAGGAATTGTTCGCGTTTTTCGTAGCATAATCCGCGTAAATTATAGCCTTCCGGGTTACGGGGATTTGAAGAGATAAATTTGTTCAAAATATCAATGGCTTCGCCGTAACGTCCTGCATTCATATGCGAAAGAGCTGTTTCTTTAAGATTGTTTTTATTAACCTGCGCAGGAAGAAAATTGAAGAGTATCAGTGCGAATGTAAAATATTTGAAAATCTTTATCATAATTACAGTTTTTTTATTGCAAATTTAATATTATTCAATTGTTTATCCTAACAGCAAAATAATACGCTTTGGCAAAGATTTCTGCTAAAAATTCATTAAATTCTTATGTACGTGAAACCCGCTGACAAACCCGATTATTTTTTAAGTTAAAGACGAAATTAATATTTTTATTTTAATAAAAGCTTGTTGCGGAATGACTGATGGATTTAGCAATTACTTCTGCCGATGTTGATTGGATTTAAGTTAAAACAAAATCATTAAAGCCTATACAAAAAAGTAATACCATAAAAAATTAAACGTATTTTAAGATTAAAAACAAACAATATATTTCTTATTTTAACAATAATGATTAAATAGTATTGATTAAATAACATTATTTTGTATTTTTGTATCAAAATAAAATAGAATATATGGCATTACTACCTTTATCAGAAGAACAGGTTCTTGACCGACTTAAACAAGAAAATCCTTGGTGGGCAACAGGTATGGTGGATGAGGATTATTCAAAGATGCAAAAACGCTTGTATTTTGATTTGTTTTATCCCCTTGTTGAGGATATTTCAATCAAGAGAGCTGTTATATTAATGGGACCCCGACGAGTTGGGAAGACAGTAATGATTTATCACGCAATAGATTCATTATTATCAAGTGGAATTTCTCCGCATCAAATTGCATTTGTTTCTGTAGAGAACCCATTTTTCAACAAAATGCCATTAGAACATCTGTTCAAAACTTGTTTAAAAGCAACAGGTAAATCTGAACCAAAAGGCTGGTACGTTTTTTTTGATGAAATTCAATATTTAAAGGATTGGGAAGTTCATCTTAAAACATTGGTAGACAGTTATCCACATGTTAAATTTGTAGCCAGCGGTTCTGCTGCTGCTGCCCTTAAACTTAAAAGTAATGAAAGTGGTGCAGGCAGGTTTACTGATTTTATGTTACCACCTTTAACTTTTAATGAATATATTCATTTATTACAATTACAACACCTTATAATTCCTGCAAAAATAGAATGGGAAGGTAATGCTACCAGCTTTTTCGAATCTACAAATATTGCTTTATTGAATGAACATTTTCTTAAGTATATCAATTATGGTGGTTATCCGGAAATAATTTTTTCTGAAAAATTACAAGTCAATCCATCCCGATTTATAAAATCTGATATAATAGATAAAGTTCTTCTTAGAGACTTACCCAGTTTATATGGCATACAGGATGTACAGGAATTAAATTCTCTTTTTACTAGTATAGCTTATAATTCCGGACAAGAATTTTCGCTTGAGGCATTAAGTCAATCATCTGGAGGGGTTGAAAAAAATACTATTAAAAAGTATATACAATATTTAGAAGCCGCCTTTTTAATTAAAATTGTTCACAGGATTGATAATAATGCTAAAAAATTTAGTCGGGCTAATTATTTTAAAATATACTTGACAAATCCATCTTTGAGAAGCGCATTGTTTACTCCTTTACAGGCTACTGATAAATTGATGGGAGCAATGGTTGAAACTGCTATTTATGCACAATGGTTGCAAAGAGAATGGTTTGAGCCTTGGTATGCCAGATGGACCTCCGGACGAGTTCAAGGAGAAGTTGATATGGTTGGATTGTCCCCTGAAAATTTTAAACCATTATGGGCATTGGAAATTAAGTGGAGTAATCGGTATTATGAAAATTCAGGTGAATTAAAATCATTAATGCACTTTTGTGAGAATAATAACCTTAAGTCTGCGTTAGTAACCACTATTGATAAAAGTGGAAGCAAAGATTTGAAAGAGATGAAATTACATTTTTTACCATCAGCTTTGTATGCTTATACAGTTGGGAAGAATGCAATTATGCAGAAACAAAAACGAAATATTTAAAATACACAAGTTATAACAAACACTTGTTTCGAGACTGATAACTATTTGGATAAATACAGCTAACTGATAATTAGCTCAAATGGTTCTTACTATAATAATAACCAAAATAAAAGGCGGCGCATATGATTCGAATTACCTTATTTATACTTTTAATGATGGCGGGAATTTCAGCCCGCGGCAATTACAATCGCGAAACTTTGATTAGTTATGTCGATACTTATTTTAAAGCGCTTGTTGACAATAATCCGGCGGCAGTACCGCTGGCCAAAGATGTAAAAATCACTTTAAATGGGGATGTGAAACCAATCGCAGAAACATTCTGGGATGGGGCGGAAAGTATTGTTTTCCGTTTCGATATAGTAAATACACGCCTTGGAGATACTGGCACCGAAGCTGTAATTAAGAATTCCGACGGATCGAAAACAATGTATATGCTGCGTATGAAAATTCAGGATGAAAGCATTGTTGAGATTGAGACAATAAAATGCAATAAAGGTGAAGCTGACGGGCTTTGGGGTGTAGATAATCTCAATGAAGTTTCTCCGTCATATCAACTTTCTATTCGCGAAGTCGAGCAGGATTCTTATTACGATTTAATTGGCACAGCAGAAAGTTATTGGCGTGCATTTCAGACTAATGGCTCTCCTGAATACAGGCCTGCCCGTTTATTGCCCGATTCAAGAAGATATGAAAACGGAATGCAGACAACCGGAATGGTTAAAGACGGTCAGTATGAATCCACGGCTAAAGGGTTTGACACAGGTTTCTTTAAGGAACGCAATATTTGGGATCGCCGGTATCCTGTTGTTGATGAAGAGCGCGGTGTGGTTTTATCAATAGTACGGTTTGGAATTAAGGAAGGGATGAAAAGCAGAAGCGAGGCAACAACTCACAGCAGACTTGTAGCTGAATTTTTTGCAATCAAAGCTGGATGGATACAAGAGATACAGGCTGTTCTTGTTAACAGGACTGATGAACAGCCAACCAACTGGAAACCAGATTATGGTCCGGGTTGTGCAGAAAAAGAATAACTGAGGAATTTTAGAGATTTACACAATAACTTGTCCCGATGTAAATCGGGATTACTAAAAAATAAGTCGTTTGCAATGGCTGCAGCTGACTGACAATCATATAAACTGATAAATTTGAAAACTATTTTAAAATATTATTTTGACAGATGGTGGTTACCTCTGATTGTAGCATTTATTAGTGGATTATTTTTTGTATTCTCCACTTTTCTTGACTCAATGTTTGCTGAAAATGCAAGTTTTTACATTTTACTATTTGCTTGCATTGGACTTTTAATATCTTCGATATATCAATTATTGAAAAAGAGATGGATAAAAGGAATAATAACAGGTTTTTGTTTCTTTGGTATTATAGCTGGATCATTTATTTACACAATTGTAACATTTTTTATTGAACAGTCTCAGCCCGACAAGTTTGCTGATAATTTATATATTCCATCTAACATTAATATTGAAAATCCAATAGACTTGCCAAATATAGATAGTCGAAGACCTGATAGCTTGTTAATCGTGAAGAAATCACAAATTGATTTTATTCTATATAATTCATTTCAACCAGGTTTATTTGAATATGATTTATGGATTGATAAAATTGAAAGTGGAAAAATTTATCTTAAAGCTTATGAAATCACAAATAATTTTAGACTATCAGAAGATAGACTAAAAGAAAGAAGTTTTATACAGGTTTTTAATCAAACAGACAATTTCATAAGATTTGGTTCACAAAATCATTTTACAATATATGAAGGGGACTGGGGCAAACCATATTCAGCTAGATTTGAAGTTTGGTTTATTCCGGCTAATGGTGAACAAGAAAGAAAACTGATTGAAAAAAATTATAAGATTGAAGGTTGGATGAGATAAATGATATTTGCTAGATGCACAATAGTGCGTGCGGGTTTTAGGGGTTTGCTAGTTCAATTCACAAACCCGCACTGTGCATAACTGCGGCCGTTACCACAATTTATTAATTCACAAATAATGTCTAACTATGCAATACGAATACTTCGATGAAAAGACTTTCAAAAAGACTGATTTCAAGGAAAGCCCATTGGAAAAAGGAGAGTATGAAAATTGCTCTTTTGAAAATTGCGATTTTTCAGATTTTAATCTTACAGAATATAAGTTTATTGACTGTGAGTTTACGGGCTGTAACTTGAGTATGGCAAAGTTAGATATGACCGTTTTCAGAGACGCTGAATTTAAGGATTGCAAAATGCTCGGGCTTCATTTCGAAAACTGCAGCGAATTCGGACTTTCTTTCAGTTTCGAAAACTGTTTGCTAAACCATTCAATGTTCTTCAAAACAAAAATTAAAAAAACAGTTTTTACTAATTGTGTTTTGCAGGAAACCGATTTTTCATTTGCCGATTTAACCGAAGCGATATTTGATAATTGCGATCTGGCAAGAGCTGCTTTTAATAATACAATTTTAGAAAAAGCAGATTTCCGCACTTCGTTTAATTATTCAATCGACCCGGAACAAAACCGTATAAAAAAGGCAAAGTTCTCAGTCTCAGGAATTCAAGGGCTTTTAGATAAGTACAACATAATAATTGATAATACAATTTAATGCATCAGCGAATGTGAAAACAAAACGGGAGAAAAATTGAAATTCTTATCGGAAAGGCGAACCCGAAATAATAATTCATTGAAAATCCTAGTAAAACAGGTGACCGCAGAATTTATTTTCATTCTGTAGATATGATTTTTTGAAGAAAAAAGTAAAAAAACTATTCAAGGTTCAGATTTCATCAAATCAATATTAATCTCGGTTTTCTTTGCCTTTAAACAAAAAAGTGTTTATTTTAAGCTTCAGTAAAAACCAATATTATTAACTATAAAAGTAAAAGATTATGGCAAATGAAAAAGAATTAGTACCCTTAACAGAACCTTTAGTAAAAAGTATTTACACCGCAGATCCTTCTGCTCACGTATTTGATGGCAAAATTTACATTTACCCTTCGCACGATATTGATGCGGGCATACCCGAAGACGATTTCGGCGGACATTTCGGAATGGAAGATTACCGCGTTCTTTCGATGAATACACCGGAAGACAAGGATGCAACTCTTCACGATGTTGCGTTGCACGTTAAAGATGTTCCGTGGGCAGAAAGACAAATGTGGGCTCCCGATGCTGCTTATAAGAACGGAACTTATTATTTATATTTTCCTGCAAAAGCAAAAAACGGTGCTTTTTACATAGGTGTTGCTACAAGTAAAAATCCGGCAGGACCTTTCAAAGCTCAGCCCGAAGCAATTAAAGGCAGTTTCAGCATAGACCCTTGTTCGTTTGTTGACGACGACGGTAAAGCTTATCTATATTTCGGCGGAATCTGGGGCGGACAGCTTCAGCGCTGGCAGACAGGCAAATTTATTGAAGATGTTAAATCTCCTTACGATTTGGAACCTGCCGACGACAAGCCTGCTCTTTGCGGCAAGGTTGCACGCCTTACTGACGATATGCTTGAATTTGACGAAAAACCCCGTGATGTTGTAATTCTTGATGAAAACGGAAAACCTCTTCTCGCAGGCGATCACAACCGCAGATATTTTGAAGCTCCATGGATGCACAAATACAACGGAAAATATTATTTTTCGTATTCAACAGGCGATACACACAATATTTGCTATGCAATCGGCGATAATCCTTACGGTCCGTTTACTTATAAAGGAATATTGCTTAATCCGGTAATCGGATGGACAAATCACCATTCTGTCTGCGAATTTAAAGGCAAGTGGTACATTTTCTATCACGACAGTACTCTTTCCGGCGGCAGAACTCATTTGCGCTGTGTTAAAGTTGCCGAAATTAAATACAGACCTGACGGCACAATTGAACCTGTTACTGCTTACAAATAAGATATTATGATTATCATTTAATTTTGAAACTCCGGTATAATAAAATTTTACCGGAGTTTTTGTTTTAAATACTTTTAACTAATGAATTAAGATAATTTGCAGTGGATTTAATATTTCAGGATTAAAAAATGACATCAGCAGATTTAGGATTTAACGAGAATTTTGAAAAATTCAGAGACGAGAATAAACTTGTCGGTTTTACTATCGGGAGGGTTGCGTTAGAGCATAAGGAAAGATATATAGTAAAAACTGAAAACGGCGAAATTGAAGCGGAAATTACAGGGAATATGCGCTTTTCGGCACAAGGCAGAGAAGATTTTCCCGCAGTGGGGGACTGGGTTGCGCTTCAAGCATACGATACCGATTTCGGAATTATTCATAGAATATTCCCTCGTTTTTCTATTATTAAGCGTCAGGCTGTAGCAAAGTTTGGTGAAGTGCAGATTATAGCAGTCAATATTGATTTTGCTTTTATCGTTCAAGCGGCGGACAGGGATTTTAATCTTAACAGAATTGAGCGCTATCTTACAATTTGTTATTCATCAAAAGTTAAACCAGTAATTATTCTTTCTAAAACAGATTTAATTAACCCGGCGGAAGCCGCGGAAATTAAGGAAAGGATTGCAGCCCGTGTAAATAATGTGCCGGTTTTTGCTTTAAGCAATATTACTAAAGAAGGTTGCGGCGAGCTTAAAAATATTATTGAAAAAGGAAAAACCTATTGTCTTCTTGGTTCTTCGGGCGTTGGAAAATCGACTTTGATTAATAATCTTGCTGGAAGTGAAATGCTGAAAACAGATGCGATAAGCGAGGTAACCAGCAAAGGCAGACATATTACAACCCGGAGGGAGCTTGTTGTTTTGGAAAACGGCGGAATACTGATTGATAACCCGGGAATGCGGGAAGTAGGGGTTGCAGATGTTTCGGAAGGGCTGGAAATCACTTTCGACAAAATATCCGAGCTTTCAGGAAATTGCCGTTTTGCCGATTGCACTCACACAAGCGAAACCGGCTGTGCTGTTCTTGAAGCTGTGGAAACAGGCGAAATATCTGAGGAATCCTACAGTAATTATCTTAAAATGGAAAAAGAAAAGGCGTATTTCGAATCGACTTCAGCAGAAAGACGAAAAAAGGATAAAGATTTCGGGAAAATGCTGAAAAATTATAAAAAAGATATGAAGAAGAATAAATTTAAGTAATCCTAACGCAATTATTCTTTAATAATTTTATTCCTTCCTTAAAAGTGTTGCAATGGACTTCGGTAATAATATTTATGTCCTGCGAATAACCGCCGCCCATTGTAACTGCAACAGGTATTTTACCGCTTAAACAATGCCGAAAAACCATCCTGTCGCGCAAAGCTGTTCCGTTTACCGAAAGGTTGAACCCGCCCCATTTATCGCTTTTAATAACGTCGGCACCTGCAATATAAAATGTAAAATCCGGTTTGAAACACTTTATTATGCTGCTGAGATTTTTATCCAGTATTTCTAAATATTCGTTGTCGCCTGTCCCGTGTTCAAGTTCAATATCCAAATCCGATATTTCCTTTTTTGGCGGCCAGCTTTTAGCGCAGTGTATGCTGAAAGTAAAAACATTTTTATCGTTTTTAAAAATACATGCAGTGCCGTTTCCCTGGTGAACATCCAAATCGATAATAAGAATTTTTTGTTTTATTTTTTGCGAAAGCAGATAATTTGCCGCAACAGCAACATCGTTAAAAATGCAAAAAGCTGCTCCTTTTCCGGAAAATGCGTGATGCGTTCCTCCGGCGCAATTAAATGCAATCAGGTTTTCGGATGCCCACAAAGCTGCGTTTATAGTTCCTTGCGCAATTATAAATTCCCGTTTTATAAATTCCTCGGTTAAAGGAAAACCGATACGCCGGATTTCCTGCTCCGTAAGTTTTCTTTCAATTACCTTTTTTACATATTCCTTTGCGTGAGTAAGTTCAACTATTTCGGGAGTTGCTGCATTTGGAGCAAAGATATTTTTCTTTGTTATAAGTCCTTCTGATAAAAGTTTTTCGGGTATCATTTTATATTTCATAATCGGGAATTTATGACCATCGGGAAGCTTTGCAACATATTCTTCGGAATATGCTATTTTTATTTGATAATTTTGTTTATTCTGTTTCATTAAATTTTGAAATTAAATAATACCTTAAAGAAAAATAACTAAACAAATATGAAATTCAGAACAGAAATTACGCCGCACGAAAGTAATTCGCCGATATTGCACTCAGAAAAAATACTTACTTTAGGCTCGTGTTTTGCGGAAAATATTGCGGCAAAGCTTGAGATGCATAAATTCAGGGTTATAAGTAATCCATTCGGAGTTTTGTATAATCCTGTTTCAATCAGACAGTCGGTGCAGCTTCTCACCGGTTCGCGCAATTTTACGGCGGCCGACCTTTTTGAGTTTTCCGGCGAGTGGCACAGCTTTTATCACGACAGTTTTTTTTCATCTGAAGAAAAAGAAAAAACACTCGGTATGGTACAGCACCAGATAAATTCTTCTGTAAATTTCCTGAAAAGCGCGGATGTTATAATAATAACTTACGGAACATCTTACATTTATAATTACCGCAAAACCGGAATGACGGTTTCGAACTGCCACAAGCTGCCTTCTTCGGAATTTGAAAGAAAACGGCTTGCGCCGGAAGAAGTTTTTTCAGAAGGCAGATTTCTTTTGGATGAAATAAAAAAAGTAAACGGAAATGCGAGATTTATATTTACCGTCAGCCCGATACGGCATTGGAAAGACGGCGCTTTCGAAAATCAGTTGAGCAAAGCTTCGCTTCTTTTAGGAATATCGGAAATAATAAAAAATTATAAAAACTGCCGTTACTTTCCTGCTTACGAAATTATGATGGACGATTTACGCGATTACAGATTTTACGCCGAAGATTTACTTCACCCAAATAAACAGGCGATTGATTATATTTGGGAAAAATTTCTTTCGGCAGAAATAAGCAGAACGGCGGATGAAGCAATCGGCGATTTCGGAAAAATATACACCGCAGTTAATCACATACCAAAAGATAAATTTTCAGAAAAATATAAAGACTTCTGCCGGAATCAGTTAAAGGAAATTGCTAAATTACAGGAAAAATATCAATATGTTGAGTTGACAGATGAAATAAAATATTTCACCGAAAATTCGGGATAAAGTATGAAAAGAGAATATAGTAACTTCATTTATGATAACTAATCCGTAATATTTATATTTGCTTATCAAGAAATTAAAAAAACAATATATGCACATAGAAACAGAAGAAATAACCGCAGCACTGCAAAGGCTAACTGAAA
>CAYTFZ010000060.1:0-15851 GCA_964437215.1 uncultured Melioribacteraceae bacterium
TGTATGGCAGCAAAAAATGGCGAGAAAATTCTTGTAATAACAGATGAACAGAAAAATGAGATAGGTTATTCGTTATATAAAAATGCTTTGAAACTCGGATTCGAGACTTTATATATTGAAATGAAATCGGGGAAGACCAATGGCGAGGAACCTCCCCTATATGTTGCTGAGATGATGAAATATTTTGATATTGTTTTTTGTCCCACAGCTAAATCATTAACCCATACAAAAGCAAGAAGAGATGCCTCTGCTGCTGGAGCAAGAATTGCCACTTTCCCGGGAATAACAAAAGAAGTGATGATACGAGGATTAAATGCGGATTATACAAAAATATCGGAGCTTACTCTTAAACTAAAATCAATTATGGAAAAAGTTAGAAAAATAAGAGTTTTAACGGAAAGTGGAACCGATATCGAAATGACAATTGAGGGAAGAGGCATTTATGCAAGCAAAGGACTTTTTCACGCGAAAGGTGAAAGCGGAAATCTGCCTACAGGCGAAACATTTTGCGCTCCCGTTGAGGGCACCTCAAATGGAGTATTTATAGTTGACGGCTCGATGGCTGGGATTGGGATAACTAATAAAGAACCTATTAAAATAACGGTAAAAGACGGTTATGCTGCAAAAATCAGCGGAGGAAAATCTGCACGGAAACTAAAAAATATGTTATCTGAATTCGGTTCGGAAGGAATGAATATCGCAGAATTCGGCATCGGGACAAATTATGCTGCAAAATTAAGCGGCGTTTTGCTTGAAGATGAAAAAGTTTTAGGTACAATTCATATAGCTTTAGGTAACAATAAATCTATGGGCGGAAATGTTGATGTACCGATACATCTCGACGGTGTTGTTAAATATCCCGATGTGTTCTTTGACGGTAAAATAATAATGAAAAAAGGGCATTTGCTTATTTAATTTTACAAGAATACATATACTACTAATAAGAATTATTTAAAATTGAAAGATTGAAAATCCGATTATATTTGCTTAATTTTGTATTTTCAAAATTTAAGCTGTGTGGTATATGTCAATACTCAAATCCTTAAATCCAGTTCAAAAAGAAGCCGTAGAATACAATCTTGGGCATCACATAATCATTGCCGGTGCAGGTACCGGAAAAACCAGGGTGCTAACTTCAAAAGTAGCTTACATAATTAAAGAAGAAGAATACGAGCCGGAATCTATTTTAGCTCTTACCTTCACCAACAAGGCTGCTAACGAAATGAAATTGCGCATAAAAAAACTTGCCGGGGAGAAAGCCGAAAAAATCTGGATGGGAACGTTTCATTCGATTTTTGCAAGAATTTTACGAGTTGAAGCTAAAAAGTTAGATTACGAACACAACTTCTCGATATACGATAAGGAAGATTCTGTTTCACTGGTAAATAATATTCTTGAGCAGATGAATATTTCCTTTGATAATTATAACCCAAACAATATTCATAGTAAAATTAGTTTCTGCAAAAACCATATGATCTCTGCCGAAGAGTATATTAATAATATTGCTTCGAATGCTGTGGAAAGAAAAATCGGCGAAATATTTAAAGAATATACTAAAAGGCTTAAATTAAATAATTCGATGGATTTTGACGATCTTTTGTTGAAACCGATAGAACTATTTAATTCCAACGAAAAAGTTCTTACTAAATACCGCAAACAATTCAGATATATTTTGGTTGATGAGTTTCAGGATACAAACAAAGCTCAATACGAAATCCTAAAAATGCTGGTTTTTGGAAAAACAAAACTTTGCGTTGTTGGTGATGATGCACAGAGTATATATGGCTGGCGTGGAGCTGATATAAAAAATATGCTCAGTTTCGAAAACGATTTTCCTAAATGTAAAGTTTTCAGACTTGAACAAAATTACCGTTCAACAAAAACTATTTTGCGGGCAGCTGATTCTGTAATTAAAAATAATCAAGAACAGCTAACTAAAACTTTGTGGACAGATAATGAAGAAGGCGATAAAGTTTCGTATATTAGATGCAGCGACGAAAAAGATGAAGCTTTCCAGATTTCCCGAAGAATTAAAGATGAAATTACAAAAAAGAAACTTTCGCTTAAAGATATTGCAATTTTATATAGAATAAATTCTCAGTCCCGCGCTCTGGAAGAAGGAATGAGAAAAGCTAAAATTGCTTATAAAATAATAGGCGGTGTTGAATTTTATAAACGCAAGGAAATAAAAGACATTGTTGCTTACTTAAGGGTTATTGTAAACCAGAATGATGAAGAAAGTCTTTTAAGGATTATGAATTTTCCTCAAAGAGGAATTGGAAATACTTCAATAACAAAAATGATTTCTTTTGCGCGGAAACTGAATCTTACATTATTTACTACAATGGCGCGTGTTTTTGAAGTTATTGAAGTTAAAGAGAGAATTCAGAAAAACGTTAAACAGTTTAAACTTTTGCTTGATAAATATATTGATCTTAGAGAAAAATTGTCGCTTTTCGAACTCACATCTACTTTAATTGACGAACTTGAAGTATTAAAAATGTATAAGGAAGAAAATTCTGCAGAATCAAAACAAAGATACGATAACGTTCAAGAGCTTCTTTCGGCAATAAGAGATTTTACAACTCAGAAACCAGATGCCGCTATTGAAGATTTTCTTGCTGAAGTATCGCTTATTGCCGGCATCGATTCCTTTGTTGATGAAGAAAATTCAATTACCATGATGACAGTCCATAGCGCTAAAGGTCTTGAATTTCCTGTGGTTTTTGTTACCGGACTTGAAGAAGATATCTTTCCGCTAAACACAAAATTCGATTCAAATGCAAACACAGAAGAAGAAAGAAGACTTTTTTATGTAGGCTGTACAAGAGCTAAAAACAAACTCTATCTAACTTATTCGAGATCAAGATACAGATTCGGTGAAGTTGCATATCAAGGCAGGTCACGTTTTCTTGAAGAAATGGATGAAACTGTTTTCGATGAACAATACGGGCTTTCGGGAAGAAAAGCAGGTAGAAAAAAACTTTCGGAAAAAGAAAACAACGAATATTATCAGGAAAGTTATGATGATGATTATGATCAGGAGCAGAAATCTGTAAGAGTTGGAAGCCGCGTAACTCACGAAATATTTGGAGAAGGTAAAGTGCTTCAGATTGCCGGAACAGGAGATCAGCAAAAAATATCTGTAGCATTTGAAGAAGCAGGTACTAAACATCTTCTTACAAAATTTGCAAATCTTAAGGTTCTTTAAGAAATTACGGTATTGTTTTAATTAAAAAAGATGAATCAGGAATTATTTTAATAACAAAAAAATCTGGAGAAAAAATGAAAATAGGTATATTAACCGGCGGCGGCGATTGCCCTGGATTAAATCCCGTAATACGCGGAGTTGTACGTAAATCTCTTCTGTTTGGTCACGAAATGGTAGGAATTAAATTCGGCTGGAAAGGTATTGTTGAAAATATATTTGAACCTTTATCAGAACAATCAGTTTCGGGTATTCTTCACAGAGGCGGTACAATTTTAAAATCATCTAGAACAAACGTATTTAAAATTCCAAATGGCGTACAGATTGTTCAAGACAATATGAAGAAAGCCGGACTTGATGCATTGGTTGCAATTGGCGGCGAAGATACTTTAGGAGTAGCTGCAAAGCTTTATAAAGAAGGCGTTAATGTTGTTGGCGTTCCTAAAACTATTGATAACGATTTAAGTGCAACTGATTATACTTTCGGATTCGATACTTCTGTTAACATTGTTATGGAAGCTATCGACAGACTTCATACAACAGCAGAATCGCACAACAGAGTAATTGTTGTTGAAGTTATGGGAAGACACGCTGGATGGATTGCTGTTCACGGAGGAATTGCCGGCGGTGCAGATTACATCCTTATTCCTGAAAGAACTTTTACGTATGAAGAAATTGCTGAATCGATAAAGAAAAGACACGCAAAAGGCAAAGATTTTAGTATTGTTGTTGTTGCAGAAGGTGCAAAGATTGTTGCAGCTGAAGGTAAAGAGGAGGAATTTCTTAAAGATCAGGAATTGGATTCATTCGGTCACGTTAAACTTGGCGGAATTGGCGAAAGACTTGCAAAAGAAATTGAAAAAAGAACAGGTTTCGAAACAAGAGATGTTGTTCTCGGACATTTACAGAGAGGCGGTTCTCCTACAGCATTCGACAGAGTTCTGGGAACACGTTTAGGCGTTTTTGCTGCGGAACTTGTTAACAGCGGAAACTTCGGTAAAATGGCAGCACTTCAGGGAACAAAAATCGTAGCAGCCGATCTTCAGGAAGCAGTTGGAACATTAAAAACAGTTGATATGGATCTTTATCAAGTATCAACAACATTTTTTGGATGATAAAATCAAAATATAATTAAAAAACCCCCGTTCAGGGGGTTTTTATTTTTAAATTGATTTTTCAGAAAATTTCTGATTTATAATAATTGCTGTGATTAAAACAAACAACCCCAGAATAAGCTTTACCAAATCGGCATTTTCATTAAAAAACAATACCGATACTAAAATTGCCAGCGGAGTTTTTAAGTTGTTAAATACTGCAAGTATGCCGGTATTTGTTTTTTTTGCACCATAATTCCATAAGAAAAAACTTAAACCTGAAGCAATAATTCCAAGATAAACCAATGTTAGCCATTGTTCGCAATTTATACTTTTAAAATGAAGCGAACCTGAAGATAAAGTTATCAGAAAAGTTATTGCCGCTGCGCCAAGATATATTATAGGGAATACTTGATGATCTTTGAGATTGTTGTTGGATTTAATAATTCGTACATAAAATATCTGTCCGAATGCAAAACATATATTTGATAACTGCACAAGAATAAATCCCGACAATATTTCAGAATAATTAAATGCTGAGTATAGTATAATTCCTGCGCCGATTATTGCCAACAAAGAAGTAACAAAAAACAGACTGTTGAATTTTTTATTAAAAATATCATTAAAAAGAGTGACGTAAAGAGGCGTTAAAATAGTGAAAAGAGCTACTTCGTATGCTTTAAGAAATTGGAAAGAATTCAGATAGAAAATGTACATTAACCCAAATTGAATTATTCCGGTTAAAAATAGTAATCCCGTAATCCTAAAATTTAATCCCTTTATCCGCAAAAATGGAAGAAACGAAAGAAACGAAAATGAAAGACGGATAAAAGAAACTAAATTTGCATCAATTCCGCTCAGATTTACTTTTATTAAACCGAAAGAAAATGCCCAGATAAATGAGACTATTAACAAATATATCATAAAATAATAATCATAATTAATTAAACAAAGCGAATAAATCTAACAATTTAGGAAGAATTATTTATCTCATTTCATACATAGAAGCAGAATAAATCCTTCTTTGTTTGAAAAAACCTTCAGGTAATTGTATATTTTGCTGATTAATTACGGAGAATTTATGCAAATATTTAACACGCTTACCAAAAAGAAAGAAGATTTTGTGCCGATAAACCCGCCTGAAGTTACAATGTATGTCTGCGGTCCAACTGTTTACGATTTTTTTCATATTGGTAACGGACGCACATTTATAATGTCCGATATTATCAGACGGTATCTTGAATATAAAGGATATAAAGTAAAATATGTAATGAATCTAACCGATATTGATGATAAAATAATAAGAAAAGCTAATGAAGAGCATACTGATACAAAAGAAATATCCGAACGTTACGGAAACGCATTTCTGGAAGATATTTCGAAACTAAAAATAAAAAAAGCCGATGTTTACCCAAAAGCGACCGAAAATATTAACGATATAATAAAAATGATATCCGGCCTTATTGACGAGGGATATGCATACAATGTAAGCGGCAATGTGTTTTTTAATGTAAATAAATTTAACGGTTACGGCAAATTAAGCGGTAAAAAAATTGATGAGCTTGAAGCAGGTGCAAGAATAGAAATTAACGATGAAAAAACGAATCCGCTTGATTTTTCTTTATGGAAAAAAGCTAAAGAAGGCGAACCTTTTTGGGAAAGTCCCTGGGGTAAAGGAAGACCGGGCTGGCATATCGAATGCTCTGTAATGAGTTCAAAATATCTAGGAAAAACAATTGATATACATGCAGGCGGCAGCGATTTGATTTTCCCTCATCACGAAAACGAGATTGCGCAAAGCGAAGCTGTAAATAAAAATCAGTTTGTAAAATACTGGGTGCATTTCGGATTTTTGAATATTCAAAATGAAAAAATGTCGAAATCGCTCGGCAATTTTTTTACAGCGCGCGATATTTTAAAAAAATATTCTGCTGAAGCAATAAGATTACTTTTCCTTCAGACTCATTATGCCGGTCCGTTAAATTTCAGCGAAGAGCTTTTATCAGCATCCGAAAAAGGGTTAGAAAAGATTAAAAACACAATAATGAAGATTAAAGAAGTAAGGAACAACAATGTTTTCGGTGGCAATATTTCGGAATTTGATTTTTCATATTTCAAAAAACAGTTTGAAGAAGCGATGGATGACGATTTTAATACCCCGAGGGCACTTGCTGTTGTTTTCGATTTTGTAAAAAATATTAATTCCGAGATTTCGCAAAAAGAAAACTTGGCTGAACAATTCTATATTAAAGCCGACGATTATTTAACGAGTACCGCTGTTAACGTATTAGGACTTGCAGATATAAATAATCTTAAAAATGGAAGTAAAAACAATCTTGAAGATGCTTTAATTAAAGCATTTATCGATTTGCGGATAAAAGCAAAAAATGATAAAAACTATCAGCTTGCTGATGAAATAAGAAACAGGCTGAAGGAAATCGGGATAGAATTGATGGATAGCAAAACCGGTACTTCATATAAAATCTGCTAAAAACGGAAATGAAAAAATTGATAATAGTAATAATTGTATCAATATTATTGGCAGTATTTTTGTGGCAGTATGTCTTTTTAGTTTATGAAGTAAAAATCAATAAAAAAACATTTACTGCAAAAGAAAAAAAAGAATGTGTCGAAATTTCAGCTTACCCGATAAATGCATTTGGATATAAAGTCCCTTTCAAAGAAATTAAAGCTGTGTTTGTAATTGAAGAAGGGGCGGATGCTATTGAAGTTTTAGAGAATGATTTTGAAAGCGGGAAGTTTAAATTTCAATGGAAAGCAAAAAAAAACAAGGTTACAATTAAAATAATAACTGATTTCTCTCTTTTTCCTGTTATCGAAAAAATGTAACTTTGTCGTTAATATTAATTCTAATATCGTTATTGATAAAAACATTGCGGGGAAGTATGAATTTAATAAGAGCATCACTAATAATAATTTCGATGATGAGCGTTTTTTGTTATTCGCAAGGAACTGCCGGCACAAACGCTAAATACGAATACAGATCATTAATTGATCTTCCTTCGGCAGGAATTCTTGAAAAAGGTGTTGTGGGAGTAGGACTTGACGTATTGCCGACCGGAGTAGTAATATCAAAAATTGAAGTCGGTGCATTCGATAATTTTAGTTTCGGAATATCATATGGAGCCGGAAATTTAATTGGAAGCGGAAATCCTGAATGGTACTCTTATCCCGGTGTAAATGTTAGAGTTCGCGTTTTAGATGAAAAAGACGGGATTCCTGCAATTTCACTTGGTTTCGATTCTCAGGGAAAAGGAGCTTACTTTAAAGATTTAAAGAGATATGAAATTAAATCTCCCGGATTTTATGCAGCGGCTGCGAAAAATTTTGATTTTCTTGGTTATCTTAGTTTGCATGGAATTGTTAATTATTCACTGGAACGAAATGATAATGATAAAGATTTAAATCTTGGAATCGGTTTGGAAAAAACAATCGGCGGACAGATTTCACTGGTTGTTGAATACGATTTTGCTATTAACGATAACGACAGCACTTCAATTGGTGACGGAAGCGGTTATCTTAATGCTGGTGTAAGATGGTCAGTTGGAGATGGTTTTACAATCGGTTTTGATTTCAGAAACCTGTTAGATAATAAGAAATTTAACAGCTACAGAGCTGACCGGGCAATTTTTGTTGAATATATCAGGGCAATTTTTTAGATAAAATCAGGACTTGGTGTATATTATAATATACATCAGGTTCTTTTTTAATATACACTTCTTAATTCTAGAATTATATTTTATTGATTCAATTCTGCATTTTCTAAGGCATAACAATTGTTATATTGTAAATAACTATTTACACGAGGTTTATCATGAAAAATATTTTAATTATTGCCTTAATATCATTACTTTTTATCCCTGGTTGTTATACACAATTAGGAGGTTATGATAATTATGATGAAGAATACAGACAGTATGGCTATAATGAAAATTATGACTCTGATTATGTTGATGAAAATGAAAGCGACAGTTCTTATTACTATGAAGATTCGGAAGAAGATTATTATGAAGAGGATCCAAATTATGACGGAACACAATCTCCTTACTTAGGAAGAATTGTTTATACGCCTGTATATATTTATCCTTACACTACATTTATTGCAATTAATTACTGGGATTATTGGTGGTCTTATCCTCATTATTACTATTATGGTTATCATCATCCTTATTACCACGATTGGTATTATAATTATCCTTATTACAATAATTCTTATTCTGGCCCCGTTACAAAAACTAGATCAAACAGCGGATATTTGGGGAAAATAAGAATAAATACAGGTGAAAGAAATTCGAACACTCGATATACAGACAGAGACAGACCAGGCAGAAATACGAAAATAGGTGATAGAGATATTATTAAAAACAATAGAGCAGGATTAAGAACAGAGGAAATATCAACTGTACGAAATGGCAGAATTACTACTGAAAGGCAGGGAAGAATTAGTTCTGATAATAATGAAAGAAGAAATGTTGAGACTCTTAGAGATGCTTCACGGAGAAGTTATAGCGAAAGAAAACCTGAAATTAATAAAAAAGATGGTAACAACGAAGTTCAGAGAAGAGAAGTAAGGAGAACATATAAATACAATAATTCTTCCGGAGAAAAGCCTTCTCGTTCTACAAAGTACGAATATTACAAACCCAATAGTAATAATTCTGGAAATTCATCAGATTATAACCGTTCCAGTTCCAGAAGCAGTTCTGCTCCGGCAAACAGAAGTTCAAACTCTGGTTCATATACGCCACCATCTTCATCTGGCAGCAGCAGCCGAAGTACAGCACCTTCGTCAAGTTCGTCAAGCAGCAGAGGCAATTCTGGAAATTCCGGAAGCCGTAATTCAGGTTCGCGTTCAGGAAGATAATAAAGTGCTTAATTGTATTTAAAATGGTGATAATATGAAACTTCTTAGATTAACATTTTTATTCGTATTTACAGTATTATTTAATAATATTTTTGCTCAAAACTTTAATGATGCATTACGTTTATCAATGCCTGGATTAGGGACTTCCGCAAGGGCTTTATCTATGGGGAACAGTTTTGCAGCTCAAGGCGATGAATTTGCCGGTATTTATTATAATCCTGCAGGTATAGGATTTATAAAAAATCTTCAGATTTCTGCAACATTAGATTATAACAACATCTCAAATAATGTCAGCTTTTTTAATTCTAAAACAAAAAGTTCAAAAAACAACATAGGTTTAACTAGCATAGGATTAGTATTTCCTATACCTACATATCGCGGAAGTATGGTTTTTTCTGCAGGATATAATAAAATAAAAGATTTTGTGAACACAAATAAATTTGATGGGTTTAATCCAAATTCAAGCAGAATTGATGATATTACCGGTCATTATAATTATTCACAGCCGTTAACTTACGATTTACTTCTATCGTATGAAGTAAATGACGGAAATGGAAATTATCAATATGATGAGACAATATTAACTAAAAATCTAAATCAAAACGGTGAAATTACTGATGAAGGCAGTATCGGAGTATGGTCTTTTGCCGGATCTGTTGAAATTGCAAAAGGATTGTATTTGGGCGGGACAATGAATATTTATTCGGGCGATTATGAAAAAATGAATAAGTATTTAGAAAAAGATACAAAAAATATTTATCAGGGATTAACTGATCCAACAGAAGAAGATTCTCGTGATTTTATATCGTTTTATCTGGAAAATAAAATTAAATGGGAATTATCGGGTTACGATGTAAAATTAGGTTTTATATACCAAAGCAATCCTTTTATAAAAGTCGGGGCAACTGTAAAATTCCCAACTTATTATACGATAGAAGAAAGTTTTTCTAATTATGCCGAAAGTGAGTTCAGGGATGTTTTTGTTAATGTAGATGAAGAAATTACTGAATTGAAGTACGACATAAAAACTCCGTATGTTTTTGAGTTAGGCACGTCTCTAACATTTTTTGATTTATTAGTAAACGGCCAAATTTCTTATTCGGATTACAGTCAGATGAAATTTACAGAAGGGTTGGATAAAGTTACTAGAGATGATAATAATTATGAAATAACGGATCTTTTTGAAGGCGCGCTTAATTATAATTTAGGATTAGAATATAACATTAAAAAAGCACGTGTTAAATTACGCAGCGGTTTTATGTATTTACAATCGCCTTTTAAAGGAGACCCTTCAAAGTATGACAGGAAATACATAACAGCAGGTGCGGGTTTTCAGTTGGATAAACAATTTGAACTTGATATTGCTTATGCTTACGGCTGGTGGGAAGATTACGGCGATAATTACGATTATAAAACTTCAAGGACATTTCAAAAGCTTAAACAATCAACAGTTTTTTTAACAGGGAAGTATAATTTCTGATAAAAGACTGAATTTAGATTTGAAAGAGAAAAAAAAGCATCTTATCTTTACGAAAGATGCTTTTTTTATTGGAGGTTTTTTATCAGAGGAAGAATTGTAAGAATAGAAAGCAAGGATTATTATGTTCTTGATCAGAATCAGAAAATTATACGTTGTAATTTGCGAGGGAAATTCAAAGAAATATTTAAACATAAGAAAAATAAACTGAAAGTCCTGGATGTTGCTTCTGTAGGCGATTATATTGAATATAATTTAAACGATGACGGCACAGGGGTAATAAACGAAATTTTTGAAAGAAATAACTTCTTATCCCGAAAAGCTCCTAAAATTAAAGGAGCATTGCAGCGGGGTGAAAGATACGAACAGATAATTGTGTCTAATGTGGATAGAATATTTATAGTCTGCAGCATAATACAACCGGAATTCAATAATAAATTTGTGGACAGGATGATTGTAGCGGCGGAAAGCAATAACATTTTGCCAAGCATAATAATCAATAAAACTGATCTTTCTGAAAATAAAATTAAAAAGTGGCAGGATTTATATGAGGGAATCGGTTATAAAGTATACTTATCCAGCGCTGTTACAATGAAAGGAATTGAAGAAATTAGAAATGATACCAAAAAAATTACCAGTGTGTTTTGGGGATATTCGGGCGTTGGTAAATCATCGTTAATTAATGCAATGTATCCGGAATTTAATCTTAAAACCGGAGAAATTAGCGAATATACAAACAAAGGCACACACACAACAGTAACAGCCAAATTAATTAATATTGATAATAATACTTTTATTGCGGACACTCCGGGAATTAAAGAAATAGACCCATACGGATTAAGGAAAGAAGATTTGTCTCATTATTTTGCGGAGTTTAAAGAACATTTGCCGTTTTGCAGATTTAATACCTGCACACATCTTCACGAACCCGGATGCGGAGTAATTAATGCAGTACAAAACGGGAAAATATCTTCTGAAAGATACGAGAGTTACCTTAACATAGTAAACAGTATTGAAGATGATATGTGTTTTCAGGTTAAAACCCGATGAGTATTCAAATTAAATTCCTAAACTCTTTCGATATTTCAATAAAAAATGTGATATTACGGCTATTAAAAAATAGAAATACTTTTATGAAATATTTTTCAATTGTGTTAATTTTATTTTTAACTTATTGCTCTTCGGGTAAATTAGAAGATACGTCGCAAAGCGGTAAATCGGATAAAGATATATCGGATAGAAAAAGGGCAGCATCTGAACTTTTTATAAAGGGAAACACATCTGAGATGAAAGGTCAGCTTGCTGAAGCTATACTTGATTATATTGAAGCTTCTAAGCTTGACCCCCAGCCGGGTATTTTTTATTCAATAGGAAAGAACTATTATATATTAAATAAAATGCCTGCAGCAATAAGAAATTTAAAGACAGCTGTAGAAATGGATCCCCAAGAAATAGAATATAAAATGCTTCTTGCAGAAGTATATTCTGCAGCTTTTTTAGCAGACTCTGCTGCAATAATTTACGAAAATGTTTTAACTCAGGATTCGCTTAACTCGAATGCAATATATAATCTGGCTTCGTTATATGAATTTAAGAAACCTTTACGCGCTCTTGAACTTTTCAACAAACTAATTGAATTAAACGGACCGGACTGGCAGGTTTTATTAAAAATTGCATCTATAAATGAGCAGACAGGAGATGCTGATGCAACAATTAAAACATTAAAATCGTTGACAGCATTAAATCCTTCATTAACCGATTTACAAAAAATGCTAATTGAAAAACTGCTAGAAAATGACAGGCTTAATGAAGCAGATTCAATTATAAACGAATCGATTATGGTTTATCCTGATGACATTAATTTCACTGAATATAAAGCAATGATTCTTTTCAGGCAGGATAAACCAAAAGAAGCTAAAGCTGAATATATTAAAATAGTTAACGACAAAAATGTCGATTTGAATGCTAAAATTAAAATAGGCACGATGTTTTTGGTGTATTCTTCAAAAGATTCTTCTGCAATACAGCATGCAAAGGATATTTTCACTGAAATTTCAAAAGATACAAGCGATTGGCAGGTATTTATGTATCTTGGTGAAATCTGTATTTTCGAAAAGGATGACAGCTGTGCAATTAATAACTTCAAAAAAGTTACAGAGCTGAACGGAACAAAACCTGAATTTTGGTTTCGTTTAGGCGGACTATTATTCGATAATAAACGATACAGTGAAGCAATTGTTGAAATGAGCGAAGCTGTTCAAATATTTCCGGATGAATTTCCGATAAATATGATTTTAGGCTTATCAAATCTGCAGGAATCAAATTTCATTGAAGCCGAACAATATTTAGGGAAAGCTATTAAACTTAACCCAAATGATAACAAC
Source organism: uncultured Melioribacteraceae bacterium (assembly GCA_964437215.1). Classification (GTDB taxonomy): domain Bacteria; phylum Bacteroidota; class Ignavibacteria; order Ignavibacteriales; family Melioribacteraceae; genus JAAYAN01. Next base: position 13,049 of record CAYTFZ010000060.1, read on the forward strand.
TCTCTATTTGCCTACGCTTTTGCATTAAATTCACTTAATAAAAAAGATGAAGCTGTTGTATATCTTTTAAAATCACTTGAACTTAACAACGAAAATATACAAGCGCTCGGCATGCTCGGTTCGATATACAGCGATAAGAAAGAGTATGAAAAAAGCGATGAATATTACGAAAAAGCTCTAAAAATAGATCCCGAGGATATTTTAATCCTAAATAATTATGCGTATTCACTTTCTGTAAGAGGAGTTCAACTGGAAAGAGCCCTCGAAATGGTTTCCAAGTCCGTTGAGAAAGAACCGAAAAACGCATCATATTTAGATACAATGGGATGGGTATATTTTAAATTAAAAAAATACGACGATGCTCTTGAATATATAAATAAAGCCTACGAAATTGAAAAAAATAATCCTGAAATTATAGAGCATCTTGGGGATATTTATTTTGAAAAAGGTGAGAAGGAAAAAGCTTTGGATAATTGGAAAAAATCACTTGAAATTAATAAAGATAACAAAGATTTAGAAGATAAAATTAAGAATGAGGCTTTGTGAAAAAATTTAGTTTAATATTACTGTGTTTGATCTTAACAGTATTATCATTTGATGGCTGCGTACCTTCAAGACCTGATTACGAAGAAGCAAAATATACATCATCGCGCCTGATAATTAAGCTTGAAGCAAACAGACGCAAGATTAAAACATTCAGGGGAACCGGCGTAATAAATGTAAATTCGCCGCAGGCAAAAGCTAATTTCGAAATTATTTTGAAAAAACCTGATTCAATTAAAGTTTCGATTTTTGGCCCTTTAGGAATTAGTCTTGCCGAAATATTTGTTACAAAAAAGAACTTTCTTTTTTATGATACAATGAACAACAATCTTTACGAAGGCGATGTTAAAAATGATATTCTTAAGCGGATATTTAAAGTTGATATTAGTTTTGACGAGCTTATTGATGCATTTGCCGGTTCGGTAAATTTATCGGAAAAACTTGGAGTTGAACCCGATAAATATATTGTAAATGATGAACAATATGTAATGACTTATATTGATTCACTGAAAAATAATTCGACAACTTATAATATTAACATTTCGGATTTAGCTATTACAGATTACGCTTTTACAGATTTGAGCGGAAAAGAATTTGTTAAAGGGAAATACACTGATTTTAAAACTTATGAAGAAGTTCCTGTTCCTTATAAATCAATTTTAGAAAATAGAAAAGGAAATCAAAAATTGGAAATAAGTTACAGATCGATGGAAATCAACAAATTCAAAGGAAAGCTTGAAATCAATCTGCCTTCGGGAATAAACAGGATTAAATTGTGAGAATATTAAAACTATTTTTATTACTTGCGGTATTCTTTTCTGCATTTGCTTTTTCGCAAGAGGATAAAAAAATATCTGAGAAACAAAATGACTTAAGCAAACTACGTAATGAAATTACAAAACTTGAAGAACAGCTTCAAGATGTTAATATTCAGGAACTGGACAATTTGAAATTTCTCGAGAATATATCGAAACAAGAATTACTCTTGAATAAAATGATTAACAAACTGTCCAATGAAGAACGAAATAAAGAACAGCAAATAAATAAAACAGAAAATAAAATAAGCGAATGCGAGAAAAATATAGAAGAATTAAGAGGGAAATATTCCGATTATGTTGTATGGCTTTACAAACAGAAAGATGCAGGTATTCTTAATCTGCTCTTTGGATCCGAATCAATAAATCAAGCTCTTCAGCGTTACAGATATTTGAAGTTTATTACAGAAAAAAATGAAAGAGCATTAAATAATATCCTTTTAAACAAAGAACGGCTTTCGGAATTAAAAAATAATCTTAGTAATGAAAAGGAAGAAAAAGCAAAGCTTGCCGATGAAAAAACAAAGGATCTTTCCGGAATAAAAATAACAAGAGCAAATAAACAAAATTTACTGAAGAAGCTTAAAAGCGACGAGAAATATATAAGCAGCGAAATTGATAAAAAACGAATTGCTGAAATAGAAATAAAAAATGTAATTGATAAGCTTATTGAAGAAAAAAGGCGCAAAGAAATTGAACTCCAGACAAAAAGACTTACAAATGAAAATTTAGCAACACCTCCGGAAATGGATTACAACAGTCTGAGCTCTTTTGTTAGCCAAAAGGGATTATTAAAATGGCCGGTACGGGGCGGAAGAATTGTACGCGGTTTTGGAGAAAACGTTAATGAAAAATTAAAAACCGTTACAGTTAATTATGGAATTGATATTTCTATGCCCGATACCTCGAGCGTTTTTCCCGTTGAAGAGGGAATTGTTTCGGCAATTGATTGGATTCCTGGTTACGGCAGCGTTGTAATCATTACGCATAAGGAAGATTTCCGGACAGTTTACGGTCACATCTCGAATATTGTTGTAAATGAAGGGGACAAAGTAACGCCTAAAAATCCTATCGGAAGGATAAATACAAGTCTGGAAGGCAATGTCCTCCACTTTGAAATCTGGAATGAAAGAAATTACCAAAATCCATTGGAATGGCTTGGAAGAAGGTAAAGTAGAAAAAAAACTAACTGAACATAATGTGAATAGAATTAACAATATATCCAAAAGAAAAAAAAGCATTCTCACAATTTCATTTCTTTCATCTATTATGTTTTTTGCAATTGGGCTTTTGATTTTAATGAATGGACACTTACACGAAGACGCTTATATACTTTTTAAGTATGTTAAAAATATTAATAGTGGTTTAGGGATAGTTTACAATTCAGGCAGTTACCCAACAGAAGGGGTAACTGATTTCTTATGGATGATCCTGATTTCAATTAT
>CAYTFZ010000061.1:0-15511 GCA_964437215.1 uncultured Melioribacteraceae bacterium
TGTAAGGCACCGAGCAAGCTTTGTAAAGCACGGAGCGGTCATTGTAAGGCACTGACTGAACTTTGTATGGCACGGAGCAGTCATTGTAAACCACCGAGCGAGCTTTGTATGGCACGGAACGGTCATTGTAAGGCAGTCAGCTATTTACAATTATCTACACCCACTGCACAATCGGGACAGGCTCTCTTAAGAGGGGACTAAAAAATTAGAGAGTAAGAGTAAGTTTCAAGAGTAAGAAATTAGGAAGTCTTTCACCGTTTTTCCGGCTATGCCCTCTGCCTGCCTGCCGTTAGGCACGGCGCTTTGCTTTTCAGTTTATCCCCCGTCCTTCGTCCCTCGTCCCATTTTGCTTTTCCGTTCTCCGGTTTCCGCTCTGCCTTTTTTTTCATTCAAAATTCAAAATTAAGAATTCAAAATTCGGAGTAAGATGTTTGTACGCCACGGAATGAGAAGTTTTATCCGGTTTACCGGAGGCTGGCTGAAAACCTTGTACCTTTCACCGTGTACCCTGTTCCCGTTTCCGGTCTCTTTTTGCTTTACTCTTTTATCTCGCAGTTTGTTAAAATCTGCCTTACTGTTTTATTTGTATCCGCAATGTTTATAGACGAGCCGCTTAATATGCTAGATATAAAAGCATTGCCTTCGTATCTGGCAAGCCCTGTTCCTTCGGCATACCAATAAAATGCGTTATACGTTCTCGTCGTAAATTCCGGTGTTCCCGTAGTTTCTTTGGGTATCCGGAAAGTAACAGTACATTTTATCTTTTGAGCTTCTTTTATCTGATTTAATACTGAAATTTTTTCCGTTCCTTCGATATTTGCTTTTATGTTGAAAGCATCAACATTGCCGGCTTTTGTAAGCACGCTTATCACAAAAACCTTCCAGTTTTTCCCTACAAAAAAAGGCACCGAAATCGTTTGCGCTTCACTGTCAATTCTCAATCCTAAATAATCGGGATAAGAATTTAAAAGCGAATCAGGAATAAAACCAGCCGTTTCCGCAGAATCGATATCGATATAAAGCCCTTTTGCTGTGCGGCGCACAACCGCAGTAAGCGAAGATATAACATTGCTGTTAAAAGTTATAGTTTCTTCCTGAATTATTCTATCGATACCTGAGGAAGAAGTTACATCATTGAATTTAATGACTTTTGTTCCTGCCGGTGTTAAATTATCACTGCCTTCATTAGTCCTTTCAATAGAATAAGTCCAGCTGCTGCCGGTCTTTCCCGGATAATAATCTTCGGCGTTTTTCCCGTCGTCTTCAGTTTCCGCAGGATTTGATTCGGGACTGCAGGAAGTAATAATAATGCCGGATAAAATCAATGCTAATAATCCGGCTTTTTTATATTTAAGATATTTTTTTAACAAGAGACTCCTTCAGTTTTTTAAATGCAGCGGCGCGGTGGCTTATTTTGTTTTTTTCTTCGAGCTCTAATTCTGCAAGTGTTTTATCGTAATTTTCAGGAACGAAAACAGGATCGTAACCGAATCCTTTATCGCCTTTTTTCTCGCTTATAATATTTCCTTTCAACTCCCCGCTTTCAACAATTTTATTCTGTCCGTCATAATAAATAGCACAGCAAACAAATCTTGCCGGGTGAGGTTCATCAAAAAATTTAAGCTCGTCAAGCAGCTTTCTGTTGTTATCGTCGTAAGTGCAATTTTCACCGGCATATCTTGCAGAATGAATTCCGGGGCGGCCGCCTAACTGGTCAACTTCCAGACCGCTGTCGTCGGCAATTACAGGCACTTTAAATTTATCGTAAATTGCTTTTGCCTTGATAAAAGCATTATCTTCAAATGTTTCGCCGTCTTCAATAATTTCTTCTTTATAACTGATATCACTAAGCGACAAAATATCGAACCCCGAATTTTTGAATATTTGTTTTACTTCTTTGGCTTTGCCTTTATTTCCTGTTGCAAATAAAATATTTCCCATTTTTTACCTCGTGTTTGTTCTTTCAATAAGTTTTTTAAGTTCCTCTTTCCCTTCCGATACAAGCTCCTGCTCGTTATAAATTACAGATTCCCCTTTACTGATAACCCACTCCCCTTCAATCAATACTTCTTTTATGTTAGTAACATCGGCAGAATAAACAATTGACGAATAAATATCAACATCATTTAAAGGATTATTTATCCCGTTCAAATCCATCAGCAGCAAATCAGCTTTTTTGCCCGGTTCAATACTTCCAGTTTCATTTGCAATTCCCAGCGCTTCGGCGGCATTTATTGTAGCCATCTTTATAACTTCTTGCGCGCTCATTGCTGCAGATCCGTATTTAGGTTTTTGAATTAGCGAAGCCAGTCTCATTTCATTCAGACAGCTTAAATTGTTATTACACGGCGCGCCGTCAGCACCGAGCGATACGTTTATCCCTTTTTTCAAATATCCGGGAATATCTGCAACCCCCGAACCGAGTTTTAGATTTGAAGACGGGCAATGCGCTATTTTCGCCTTTTTGCTTCTGATAAGCTCAATTTCGTTTTCGTTGAGATGAATGCAATGCGCAAACACTGTTCTTTCGCCAAGCACCCCGATGCTGTTGAAATACTCTATATTTTCTTTACCGGTAATTCTTCGTACCTCTTCAACTTCCTGTTTGTTTTCGGAAGAATGTGAATGGAAGATAGAACCTTCGAAATCGGATAAAGCAGAATATGTTTCTTTCAATAATTTTTCGGTGCACGAAAGAACAAAACGCGGCGCAAATGCGTATTTTATTCTTCCGTTATTAGAATTATGATACGTCTTTGCAAACTCGATGCTTGTTTTAAGACTATCCTCGTACGGTTCGCAAAATGAAGGATAAAGCCCGTTCGTATCAATCATACATTTTCCTGCAAAGCCTCGCATCCCCGATTTTATCATTTCATCAAAAATCACTTCCTGATGCCGCATTGTTCCCATATCCATAATAGCGGTTGTGCCGGTCTTTTGAAGCTCGCAAAGACCTATTTTTGCAGATATTTCAAGCGATTTGCGGTTATGATTATTTTCGTACGGAAAGATTCTTTTGCTCAGCCAGTCCAACAAGGGCAAATCTTCAGCAAGTCCGCGGAATAAAGTCTGGCACAAATGAACGTGAGTTTGTATAAATCCCGGTAAAAGAATGTAATCAGGAAAACTAAAAACCTTTTCTCCTTCCGGAATTACTTCGTTTCGTTTTATATATCTTTTTATTGTGCCGTTCCGAACCTCAATTCCGGTATCTTGTAAAACATCAAGATTGCCGTTCATTGTAACAATATTTTTAGGAAAAATATAAATATCATTTCTCCTTATTCTGTTCGGGCAACAGTTCATCAAGTTTTTCCATTGCAAAGCGCAAATGAGGAATAACTATCGATCCGCCGGCAATCAGAGCAATATTAAACACTTCATACATTTCCTGCCTGCTTGCTCCTTCACAAACGCATCTGTCTATATGATAAAGAATGCAGTCGTTGCACCTTAAAACCATCGAGGCAACAAGACCCATTAATTCCTTCATTTTTGCCGGCAATGCTCCGTCAACATAAGCTTTATTATCCAGCGCGAAAAATTTATTAAAATCGCGGAAGCCTGAATTTAGTATTTTATCATTCATTTCCGCCCGGTAAGCTTTAAATTCTTTTATGCTTTCACTCATAACATACCTTATATTGATTCAACTCGTTCAAATTCCTTTTTTAAATACTTTCCTGTAAGACTTTTTTTGCAGCCGGCTACTTCTTCGGGAGTTCCCTGGGTAATGATTTTACCCCCGTGTTCTCCGCCGCCGGGACCTAAATCCACAATATAATCAGCAACTTTTATAACATCCATATTATGCTCTATAATAAGCACTGTGTTGCCTTTGTTTACAAGTTTATTCAAAACTTTCAGCAGGATATTCACATCCTCAAAATGCAATCCCGTTGTCGGCTCGTCAAGAATATAAAGAGTTTTACCTGTACTTATTTTGCTTAATTCGGTTGCAAGTTTCACCCTTTGCGCCTCTCCGCCGGATAGAGTTGTAGCCTGCTGCCCAAGCTTAATATAGCCGAGTCCGACATCATTAAGAGCTTTTATTTTCCTTTTAATTGCCGGAAAATCATCAAAAAAGTTCAGTGCTTCCTGAATTGTCATATCGAGCACATCGGCAATCGATTTTGTTTTATATAAAATTTCAAGCGTTTCGCGGTTGTATCTTTTCCCGTTGCATACTTCGCAGGTTACGTAAACATCGGGTAAAAAGTTCATTTCAATTTTCTTCATACCGTCGCCTTCGCATTCTTCGCATCTTCCGCTTTTTACATTAAAGCTGAATCTCCCCGGTTTATATCCTCTCATTTTCGATTCGGGAAGCTGCGTAAAAAGATCGCGTATGTGCGTGAATAGACCAGTATAAGTTGCAGGGTTGGATCTCGGCGTTCTTCCTATCGGCGATTGATCAATTTCAATAACTTTATCTATGTTTTCCAGACCTTCAATTCCGGCGTATTTATCGGGGACGACTTTCGATTTATAAAACCTGCTCATTAAAATTCTTACGAGAGTATCGTTTATAAGTGTCGATTTCCCTGAACCGCTTACTCCGGTTATTGCGCAAAGAGTTCCCAACGGAATCTTCAAATCTATTTTTTTTAGATTATTGCCTTCTGCTCCTTTTAACACAATATAATTGCCGTTTCCCTGTCTTCTCTTTTCAGGAATTTCTATTTTCTTTTTTTCTTTAAGATACTGAACCGTAAGCGATTTTGAATTATCTTCTTTCAATATATTTTTATAATTTCCCGAAAGAACAACTTCTCCGCCATGTTCACCGGCTTTAGGACCGAGATCAATAATATAATCGGCGCTCTCAATTGTTTCGCGATCGTGCTCTACAACAATTACCGTATTTCCTATATCCCGTAATTCTTTCAACGAATTTATCAATTTCATATTATCGTTTTGATGAAGCCCTATGCTTGGTTCATCAAGAACATAAAGAACTCCCGCAAGCTGCGAGCCTATCTGGGTTGCCAGCCTTATCCTTTGCGATTCGCCGCCCGAAAGCGTGCGCGCAGTTCGGTCAAGAGCAAGATAATCAAGCCCTACATTCAGCAGAAAATCGATTCTGCTTGTAATTTCCTTTAATATCTGCCTGGATATTAATCTATCTCTTTCTGTTAATCTTAAATCCTCAAAAAATTCTTTAGCCCGCTTAATTGAAAGAGCAGAAACCTCGCTTATATTTTTACCGCCTATTTTAACGCTAAGTGATTCTTTGCGAAGTCTGCCTCCGTTACATTCCTGGCAAGTCTGTGTGTTCATAAAAGATTCCGCCCATTCGCGTATCTTTGGAGATGATGTGTTCTGGTAATAATTTTTTAAGTATTGGTAGATGCCGGTATATTTGTGTCTGTATGTAACAGTCTTTCCTCCGCCGAAACTGTAAAGAAATTCCACTTTTTCTTTTGTTCCGTTCATTAAAATATCAAGCTGAAATTCATTTAAGTCGCTTATTTTGGTATCAAAATCAAATTTATATGTTGCAGCTACAGCTTTAAGCTGATCGAAAAGCCAGATATTTCTTGGTTTTCCCAAAGGAGCAAGCGCTTCCTGGTTTATTGTTTTGCCGAAATCGGGGATTATAAGATTTATATCAAATTCTCGTTTTTCGCCGAGTCCCTGGCATTCGGGGCAATATCCGTAGGGTGTGTTGAACGAAAAGGAATTTGGAGCAAGTTCGGGGTAACTTATTCCACAATCCGGACAAGCCAGATTTCTACTGAACACAAGATCCTTTTTCCCGTCACTTAAAATTATATTTCCGTTTCCGTAATTCAGCGCTACTTCAACCGATTCCGAAATTCTGTGTCTTGCATTTGCCGAAACAACTATCCTGTCAACCAGTATTTCAATGTTATGGACTTTATACCTGTCAACTTTAAATCCTTCTGTAATTTCAAACACTTCGTTATCCACCCTTACGCGTAAAAAGCCGTCGCGCAGAATTTCTTCAAACAGCTCCCTGTAATGACCTTTTCTTCCTCTTACAACTGGAGCAAAAATCATTATCCGCTGCTGATCGAAATTTCCGATAATTTTATCAATTATCTGTTCGCTAGATTGCTTTTCTACAATTTTGCCGCAATTGTAACAAAACGGTTTACCAACCCGCGCATAAAGCAGACGCAAATAATCGTAAATTTCGGTTACAGTTCCCACGGTAGAACGGGGATTTCCGCCGGCAGTTTTTTGTTCGATTGAAATTGCTGGACTGAGCCCTTCTATAAGATCAACATCAGGTTTTTCAAGCATATCAAGAAACTGACGCGCATAAGCAGAAAGACTTTCGATGTAACGCCTCTGCCCTTCAGCATAAATCGTATCGAAAGCTAATGATGATTTGCCGGATCCCGATAATCCGGTAATTACTGTTAATGTATCGCGCGGAATTTCGGCATCAATATTTTTAAGATTATGCTCCCGCGCTCCTTTTATAATTATTTTACTTTGGAAATCCATTTTATCAAGAAAATTTAAAGTTTAAACCTTTATATTAGGCATATGCAAATTGAAAATCAATTTTATTAATTTACAAATATTTCTCTCTTGATAATGAGCAGCGATATAATTACAACAATCAAATCTCCTGCAGAAACAAAATTCCGTGAGAAAGGTTCTCTTTTTATCGGTCAGGCTTTCCCGGTTTCGGAAACCGAAGATGCCGAGAAAATAATTCTGCAAACAAAAAAGAAATACTTTGATGCAACACATAACTGCTATGCTTTTCTCTTTTTTAACGGCATTCAAAAATATTCCGACGACGGCGAACCAAGCGGAACAGCTGGCATCAGACTTTTAAATGCAATACAGCATTTCGGACTTGTTAATATCCTTCTTATATCAACCCGGTACTTTGGCGGTACGAAATTAGGTGTTGGTCCTCTTGCAAAAGCATATTACAAATCGGGCATTGATACTCTTGAAACTGCTCCCCTTCAAAAACAAGGAGTATATATTAAACTTTTATTGGAATTTGATCAGAGCTTGATAAGTGCTGTCTTTCATATTTTATCAGCCTACGAAGCTATTATTCTGGAAAATAATTTTAAGTATAATTACACAATTGAATGCTTTATTTTAAAAGACCGGAAAGATGAATTATTAAAAACTATTGAAGAAAAACTTTACAGTAAAGCAATTATAAAAGCTCAAACCGGAGAATTTCTTAGAAATTTAGGGACATAATATATTATTTATTGACAAAAAGCTCTTTTTTACTTAATTTTATTTAAGACAAAAGACTCCCAAATTAAAATTTCTAGTAGAGTGAGGTTACGTAATGATTTATACGAAAACTGGCGAGTATGCAATACGTGCAATATTATATCTTGCGCGTCAGCCGAAAGAAGCATTGGTGATGTCGTCGGAAATAGCAGAAAGTGAAGAAATACCTTCTCACTATCTTGCAAAGATATTACAGAGAATGGCAAAATACGGATATGTAGATTCATTTAAAGGCAGAGGCGGAGGATTTAAAATTACTGAACTCGCACAAAGAAGTTCAATCCTCGAAATTGTTGAAAGAGTGGAAGGACCTGTTATTAATTTAAAATGTGTTACAGGACTTAAAGAATGCTCAGACGAAAATCCTTGTCCTTTACACGAAGAATGGGCTGAATTAAGAAACAGAATTTATAATCTGATTTCCAGCAAATCTGTTCAGGAAGTTGCCGATAAATATTCGGCTACGCTTAAAACAAGCAGATAGTTACAGACTGTTTTAAAGGTGGTAAATTTGGGAACTCTTTTTATTTAATTTATTAATTTATTAAACAATCGGGCTTTTAAAACAGTCTTTATTTTTTTATCCCCACACCAACTCCGTCGCCGATAGGATAAATTTTAGCTTCAAGAATTTCGTTCGAGCAAAACATTCTGTTAAACTCTTTAATAACTGATGCTGATTTTTTTAATTTCTCCGGAATCTCTTTTAATGCAATATTCCCTTTCCATAAAAGATTATCAACAAATAAAATCCCTTTCAGGTTTAGTTTAGGAATTATTAAATTAAAAAGCACAAGATAATCCTCTTTATCGGAATCCAGAAAAACAAAATCATATTTTTTTTCGAGTTCCGGGATAATCTTTAATGCATCGCCTTCAATAATATTTATTTTTTCTGATAAACCTGATCTTTCAATAAACCTGCGTGCAAGCGGAACATTGTTTCTGCTTAATTCAATTGAATCTATGCTTGCGTTTTCTGCAAGATTTTTTGCCATAAGAATTGTTGAATAACCGATGGCTGTTCCTATTTCAAGAACATTTGCCGGCTCTTTAATTTTTACTAATTGCTGAAGAAATTCAGATGCTTTCCAATCGAGAATCGGGATTTTATTCAACAATGCATAATTTTCCATTTCACCCGTCAATTCATCGATATTGCCGCGTAATTCTTTCAGATATTCAATCTGCTCAGTTCCGGTTATATTTGGCATATACTATAAAGCTTTAATTTCTTGAACAAGTTTTGATACCGCTTCTTTTGCATCTCCGAAATACATCAAAGAGTTATTTCCGTAAAAAAGTTCGTTTTCAATTCCTGCATAACCCGGGTTCATCGATCTTTTATTAATTATAACTGTTTTTGCATAATCAACATTTAATATCGGCATACCGAATATTGGACTATTTTTATCGTGGCGCGCCGCAGGATTTACAACATCGTTTGCGCCAATTACAAGAACAATATCTACATTGTTAAAATCATCATTAATATCTTCTAATGCATACAGCTTGTCGTACGGGACATTTGCTTCAGCTAATAAAACATTCATATGTCCCGGCATTCTTCCGGCAACCGGATGAATAGCAAATCTTACATTTATATTACGTCCTTCAAGCACATTCATTAAATCCCGAATTGCATGCTGCGCCTGAGCAACAGCCATTCCGTATCCAGGAACAATTACAACATTTGATGCAGCATCAAAAAGCATTGCTGCTTCTTCGGAATCGACCGATTTTACTTCACCTTTAATAGAACTTTGTACTGCACCTGCGGAAGAACTTCCTGCATCAGCCCAACCGCCCAAAACTACATTCATTAACGAACGATTCATTCCTTTACACATAATTAATGTAAGAATTATACCAGATGCTCCCACCAGTGCGCCTGCAATTATAAGCATATTATTATTAAGCACAAAACCAGTTGCAGACGCTGCCAGCCCCGAATAGGAATTAAGCAGCGAAACAGCCACTGGCATATCAGCTCCGCCGATTGGAAGTACAATCAATATTCCTAATAAAAGAGAAACTGCAGTAATTACAAGTATTAAATTTGATATTCCTGAATTTAAGGTAAAATATACTCCTGCTACAAGAACTGCTAAGATAAGAAGAAGATTTAAAGGATGCTGCAAAGGGTACTTAACTACTTTTCCTGTTACAATTCCCTGAAGTTTTCCAAAAGCTACAAGCGAACCGGTAAAAGTAACAGCGCCAATAAAAACACTTAAAACTATAGAAACTGTTGAAGTAATGTTAAGCGTATTATCATTTAAAAACTTAAAATATTCCGCTAAAGCTACCAGCACCGAAGCGCCGCCGCCGAACCCGTTAAGCAGACCAACCATTTGAGGCATACCTGTCATCGGTATTTTTAACGCAAGAACAACACCAATTACAGATCCTGTTAAAATTCCAATAATTATGTACTCATAAGAAAGGATATGTTTATCAAACAGCGTAATCACAATTGCTATCAGCATTCCTAAAGAAGAAAGAAAATTCCCCTGCCGCGCTGTTTTTGGCGAGCTGAGTTTTTTTATTCCTAAAATAAAGAGAACGGATGCGCACAAATAAACTATATAAGATAATATTTCCATTAAGCCGCCTATTTCTTTTTGAACATTTTCAACATTCTGTCCGTTACTAAAAATCCCCCCACAACATTTATCTGAGCAAATATTAACGCAATCATTCCCAAAATTGTTGTAACGGTAAATTCTTCCAATCCCGCACTTATTAAAGCACCTATAACCGTAATGCCGGATATCGCATTAGATCCGGACATAAGCGGAGTGTGCAGCGTAGGCGGAACTTTTGTAATCAGCTCAAATCCTACAAATACAGCAAGAACAAAAACATATATCTGCATAAGTAATTGAATTATTTCTGTCATTTTATACCTTTCGGTTTAATTTTCATTAAAATATTATTTATTTCAACAATTGTTTAGTTCTTTCGTGAACAACCGCACCGTTAAAGGTGATTAAAGAACCTTTTACAATTTCATCTTCTATGTTCAAATTCAGATTTGCATTTTTTGAAATATGCATCAAAAGATTATAAATGTTTTTTGAGTATAACTCGCTGGCGTGAACAGCAACAAGTGAAGGAATATTTGGCTCACCTATTATTTTAACACCATATTTAGTTGCGGTTTTACCTAACTCGCTTATTTCGCAATTTCCGCCGTATTCAACAGCCATATCCAGAACTACGCTTCCTTTTCTCATATTTTTAATCATTTCTTCCGTAACAAGAACTGGAGCTTTTTTACCCGGAATAAGAGCTGTAGTAATTACAATATCCGCTTCGGTTATATGTTTGAAGATAAGGTCTTTCTGTTTTTGAAGAAATTCTGCCGATTGCTCCTTTGCATACCCGCCGGAATCCTGCATATTTTCATCTGTTTTCACTTCAATAAATCTGCCGCCAAGACTTTGGACTTCTTCTTTTGCCGAAGGGCGAATATCCGAAACTTCAACAACAGCTCCCAGACGTTTTGCTGTTCCTAATGCCTGCAGCCCTGCAACTCCGGCTCCCATAATTACAACTTTTGCCGGAGAAATTGTGCCGGCTGCTGTCATCATTAAAGGAAAAACTTTGCCTAGTTCATTCGCACACATAATAACGCTTTTATATCCTGCAAGATTTGCCTGTGAGCTTAATGCATCCATTTTCTGTGCTAATGTCGTTCGCGGAATCTGATCCATTGATATAACATTTATATTTTTCGCAGCGCATTTTTCTGCCAGTTCCGGATAATAAAGCGGATATAAAAAAGTTATAAGAAGTGAATCCTTTTTGAAGTAATCCAGTTCGTGTTTACCGGATTTTTTATTTTCAATAGGTCGTTGCACTTTAAGAATAATATCGGCGTCAGCGTATAAATCGGATAATTCTGTTATTACTTCTGCACCGGCTTTTTTATACATTTCATTGGTAAATCCTGCATTTATGCCTGCTTCCTTTTCAACTTTAACAATAAATCCTTCTTTAATCAGTTTTTGCACCAAGTCCGGCGTTATTGCTACTCTGTTTTCTCCTGTAAAAATTTCTTTCGGTACGGCTATAATCACAATATCCTCTGTTAAATTTATGTTTAGATAAAATAACCATATTTCTGATGAAAAAATTCAAATAATTTCCGGAATTGAAAATATTTTAATAATTTTACCTGACTTTTTTTAACAAATACTGAAATAAATGAATAAAATACTCTTCAAACAGAAATTATCGGATAATGTATATTTAATGAGGATTCATAACCCCCTAATATGCAACGAAAGAAAAGCCGGCCAGTTTATTATTCTTCAGCTCGATGACGATTTTGGCGAAAGAATACCTCTTACAATTGCAGATGCAGATGAAAAAGAAGGTTCCATTACATTAATTTTTCAAGTTGTTGGTAAAACAACCGACGAATTATCGAGACTTAACGAAGGCGATAAAATAGCCAATCTTGCTGGTCCGCTGGGTTCTCCTACACATATTGAAAAATTCGGCAAAGTTGTATGCGTTGGCGGCGGAATCGGAGTTGCGCCTCTTCATCCTATCGTTCAGGCAATGAAAAAAGCCGGGAATGAAGTTATAACAATATTGGGCGCGCGAAATAAAGAACTTATCATCCTAGAAAAAGAAATGGCAGCATATTCCGACAAGCAAATAATCTGCACAGATGACGGTTCCTATGGATTAAAAGCGCTTGTTACCCAGCCGCTTAAAGAACTTTGCGAAGAAAATCCTAAACCGGATCTGGTTATTGCTATAGGTCCCCCTGTAATGATGAAATTCTGCTCCGAAACAACCCGCCCTTACAAAGTAAAAACACTTGTTTCGTTAAATACAATAATGGTTGATGGAACCGGTATGTGCGGCGGTTGCAGAGTAAATATTGGCAACGAAGTAAAATTTGTTTGCGTTGACGGTCCCGAATTCGACGGGCATCTTGTTGATTTCGACAATATGATTGCAAGGCTTAATTCTTATAAAAAGATCGAGCAAAAAACTCATAAATGTAATTTAGATAAATATCTTGAGCAAAAAATAAATGACAACATATAAAAAATTTAGTGAATACGAATTATCTCTTCTAAATGATTCGGAAAAAAGAGCATCTTTAAAAACAAAAGACAGAATGGCAATTCCTCCGCAGGAAATGCCTCATCAAAATAATGTTGAACGAAGAAGTAATCTTGAAGAAGTTGCAGTCGGTTATACTCTCGAACAAGCAAGAATTGAAGCAATGAGATGCCTTCAATGCGCAAAACCAAAATGTATTGATGATTGTCCGGTAAACATAAACATTCCGGCATTTATTAAACAAATAGCCGAAAACAATTTACCGGCAGCAGCCGAAATTCTTAAAGAGACTACTCTGCTCCCTGCAATTTGCGGGAGAGTTTGTCCTCAGGAAAGTCAATGTCAGCAAAACTGCACTGTGGGAAAAGCTCTGAAAGATGTTGATAAATCTGTTGCAATTGGCAGACTTGAAAGATTTGTTGCAGATTGGGAAAGAACCAGCAATTTAGCAGCAGTTCCAAAAATAAAACCGGAAACAGGAAAAAAAGTTGCCGTAATAGGCAGCGGTCCTGCAGGACTTGTTGTTGCTGCCGACGTTAGACGCGAGGGTCATTCTGTTACAATATTTGAAGCTTTTCATAAATTAGGCGGCGTAATGCGCTATGGTATTCCCGAATTCCGTCTTCCGAACGATATTGTTGATAAAGAAATTGATATGCTAAAACAAATGGGCGTGGAATTCCGCACTAATTTTATTATCGGGAAAACCCGCAAACTTCAGGACTTAATTGAGAAAGACGGTTATGAAGCTGTATTTGTAGGTACCGGAGCCGGTCTTCCAGTTTTTATGAATATTGAAGGTGAAAATTTAGTGGGTGTTTTTTCTGCAAACGAATATCTTACACGCGCTAATTTAATGCGTGCATTCGATAAAATGAAAGCTGATACTCCTATTTACGAATCGGAGACTGTTGCAGTGCTTGGCGGCGGTAACGTGGCTATGGATGCAGCACGGATGGCTGTAAGACTTGGAGCAAAAAAAGTATATGTTATCTACCGAAGAACTGAAAAAGAAATGCCAGCCCGCGCCGAAGAAGTTCAGCATGCAAAAGAAGAAGGAATTGAATTCAGATTTCTGGAAAATGCAAAAAGAATTTTAGGCGATGAAAATAAAAGAGTAAGAGCAATTGAATGTTTAAGATACGAGCTTGGCGAACCGGATGAATCGGGACGCCGCAGACCTGTTAAGATTGAAAACAGCGAATTTATTCTTGATGTTGATACTGTTATTGTGGCTATCGGTAATAACAGCAATCCTTTAATTAAACAATCAACCCCTCAGATTGAGACAACCCGCTGGGGAAATATTGTAGTTGATGATAATCAGAAGACATCGATGGACAGAGTTTTTGCCGGAGGCGATATAGTTTTAGGCGCAGCCACAGTAATTTTAGCAATGGGAGAAGGCAAAAAAGCCGCCGAATCTATTAATAAACTGCTTGCAAGTTGAAATTTTTAATTATTGTATAATCCGGAGAGCTTGTGAGAACTAAAGAAGGAAACAAAGAGAAAGATATCTTATCTGCTGCAATTAAAAGATTTGCAGAGGATGGATATTTTAATGCTAAAATTTCCCAGATTGCCGAAGACGCAGGCGTTGCTACCGGCAGCGTTTATGTTTATTACAAGAATAAAGAAGACCTGCTTAATAAAATATTTATTAATCTATGGTCCGAACTCCTTGAAAAGCTGAATGTAATACGCAATGATTTAGGAATTTCGCCGATGAATAAAATGAGTATGACTATCGATTCGGTATTTTCGGTATTTTCGGAAAATCCCTCGCTTGCAACTGTGTTTGTTAACGAGCAGAATACTGTGTCCAACAAAGGGACCAAACCTTTCAGAACTTATTACAACAGATTTCTGGATATAGGCGAATCGATTGTAAAGGAAGGCATAAATTCAGGAGATTTTTCGGACGGAATAAATTTAAAGGTTTTTCGGCACTTTATTTTTGGTGCAATCCGAAATTCGCTAAGTTTCTGGGCAATCAGCCACGATAAAATTTCATTGGAAATAATACGCGAACAAAGCAAATTCCTGCTTTTTAAAGGTATAGAAAAACGTCATTGATATAATTGGCAGATAGATTTAGAAAATTAAAATCCGTTTTTTCAACGGATTTTTTATTATCTGAACTTGAATTTTAGAGATTCCTTAAAAACCGGAAGCTGATAGCCTGAATTATCCGATAATTCGAGTATTACCGAAAACAATTTCATCGAACGGATAAGACTGTTATTTATTTCATCGGCAGTATTTTCTTTAATAAACTGTTCATCGGCAAAGTATTCAACAAACGATGTTGAAAGGAGCCAGTTCATCATTTCTTCGAAGTTTTCTTTGGAATAATATGTAATTTCTTTATATACATTAACACCGAGAAGATTTTTTACATCCTTATCTTCAAGCATATCTGCAATTATTGTCATTTTTTCAGCATATTTTTCTTCGGAATTTGATCCTTCCGGAAGATTTTTCAAACTTAAAATTCCGCCGCCGTATTTCAACAGGGTTAAAAGCAGAAACATTTCTTTATTGTATTCTCTATCGCCCATTCCTGTTTTATGGAAAATTTTGTGCAGAGGTTTTTCGAGAATAATTTTATTAAAAAAGTTCTCTTTATTTAATTCACCAGTAAGCGGCATTATGTTTTTAAGACTTTTAACTGTAAGCCAGGCAAGATAAAAATAACTGTGTTCCAGATAATTTGAATCGGTGCTGAAAGGTACTTTTTTACCGATAATTTTATTAAATGAATATTTTTTTTCGCGTAAAAATCCGCCGAGCTTTATATTTACATTTCGCACTGCCGAAAGATACAGGCTGAAATCTTTAAGCTCTTTTGAGCAGTTTACATTTAAACGATATTTATCGTTTATACAGCCAAGCAGATAGGAATATCTGTTAAGAATAAATTTAAGGTCTTTTTCGGCTTTTTCTTTTTTAACATCGTCAAGAACAAACGCATTAACGAAAATATCAATTATTTTTTCATCGGCAAGATTTTCCATCGCCTCGTGAATATGCTTAAGTCTTTCCTCTTCAACAAGAAGCCAGATATTAGCGGCACCGCCTCCAAACAATCTGTTTCTAACGGCTTCAAATTCGCCTGTGTGATCGTAAACTTCGCGGAAATCCATAAAAACTTTGTACTTAAATCCCTGAAGTTCTA
>CAYTFZ010000062.1:0-15285 GCA_964437215.1 uncultured Melioribacteraceae bacterium
GAAGGAAAGTAATGAAAATATATAATAAATGTATATATATAATGATATTATTTATAGCTTACTCTTGTAATAATAACAATAATACTTTATTGGAAGAATTTGATAAAAAACATTCCTCGATAAATAAAAGCGATGGGGTTATTTCGTTTATTAGGCTTTGGGACTATGATAACGAGAAGCTTTATTTATATTCAATAAAATCCGGTTTAGTTGATTCCATAGAAATTGAAGATAAAATTATTAAAACTTTAATAATAACTGAAGATAAAAGTAAACTATTTTATTTAAAAGAGAAATTTCTTTTCAAAAATCTTGAAACCGAAAAAGAAGAAATAGTTTTTTTTGACTTAAAAAAAAGAGGGAAAAGTATAATAAAACTTGATAAAAAAGTTATTCAAGAACAATATCATTTCGTTTACAATAAGTACGACAATAATCTTTATATCAGTTTTAAAAAT
Organism: uncultured Melioribacteraceae bacterium; assembly: GCA_964437215.1. GTDB lineage: Bacteria > Bacteroidota > Ignavibacteria > Ignavibacteriales > Melioribacteraceae > JAAYAN01. The sequence goes on from CAYTFZ010000062.1 coordinate 459, forward strand.
AAAATTATGCGCTGTAATTTTAATGAAAAAAAATTAGAACTATTTAAAGAGTACCCTGCCCCGTTTAAAATAATATCTTTTTTATTTTTAGATAAAAATATTATTGCTTTAAGCATAAATAAACAAAATGACTTTTCAATGTGTTTGGATAATTTAGAAAAAGATACTTTAAAGTATTATCCGCTTGATAATAAAGAAACAAGTAATTTGATTTTTAATGATTGGAATGAAAATAAAAAAGAAATGACCTGTTATAATATCGGTAAAACATTTATATTAAATTTGAACTTACCAAACTTTAAATTTACAAAGCTAAATACAAAATCTTCAACTTACTATAATCCCAAATTCATCAATGATACTTTAATAATAATGAATGGTTATGAAATGAAAGACCGTTCTGTTGGTATGTATATATACAATACTAACAATAAAGAAATTAAGAATATTCTTAAAATCGATAAGGCAATATTTTCGATTAATGTTATTAAATAAAGACATAATAGGGGATGACAACAAACATTTAATTCCATTAATCTGCCACCGGGCAGGAATAAAATAATTAAACAGAAAAATATCTTTATCTTTTTTCAATTCCTTTGAGGAGCAGGAATTTACTCTGATCTCTGATTATTTCAAGCGAAATATTATCGTGGCTAATTGCCCAGAAGCTTAATGAATTCCTGATTGCGCCGAACACAAAGTGACGAAAAACTTTAAGATTTATCTCTCCTGAAAATTTTCCGGCAGTAATCCCTTCTTTAATAATTGCTTCCCCAATATCAAGAAAACTGTTATAATATGTCCTAAAAGGCTTATTCCCTTTATTCGAAACCGTGTTTTGCTCATTTACAAACACAGTAGCTAAAGATGGATTTGCAGAAAAAATTGAAAAAACAGAATCGATTGTTAAGCTAAGTTTTTCTGCCGGTTCAATTGATTTATTATCCAAAATATTATTCAGGTTTTGTAGCAATTCGGACCATAAAGTAATAAATATTTTATTCAGCAAATCTTCTTTGTTTTTAAAATAAACATAAACGCTTCCGGTTGCAACTCCTGCATCATCCGCAATCTGCGAAATCTTAGCGTTAAAATAACCGTCTTCGGCAAATCTTTTAATCGCGGCGGTTAATATGTCTTTTTCTTTGTTTCCCTCTTTTGTCCTCACAATTTCTCCGGATAAACCGTTTTTTAATGATGAAATAATCTTTCTAAACTTTCCCGGATAATAATTTATTAATGGATTCCGCTGCTTTTTTACCTTCTCCCATTGCAAGAATTACGGTTGCAGCTCCAAGTACAATATCTCCGCCGGCAAATACTTTACTCATCGAAGTTTTTTGATTTTCGTCAACTACAATATTTCCCCAGCGGGTTGTCTCAATCTGAGGGGTTGATTGTTTAATTAAAGGATTGCTGTTATTACCGATAGCCACAATAACAGTATCAACATCAAGAATAAATTCGCTGTTTTCAATCTTAACAGGTCTGCGGCGTCCCGATTCATCCGGTTCGCCAAGCTCGTATCTTAAACATTCAATTGCTCTTACTCTTTTATTTTCATCGCCTAAAATTCTTTTTGCATTTTCCAGAAATCTGAATTCAATTCCTTCTTCTTTTGCATGCTGAACTTCTTCGGCGCGGGCTGGCATTTCTTTTTCAGTTCTTCGGTAGATAACATATACTTTTTTTGCTCCAAGTCTTACAGCCATCCGTGCTGCATCCATAGCCACGTTACCGCCGCCAAGCACTGCAACAGTCTCCGATTCGTAAATAGGAGTATCAGCTTTCATTTTATCGAATGCACGCATTAAATTAGCGCGTGTAAGATATTCGTTTGCAGAAAAAACACCCACTAAATTTTCACCTTCAATATTCATAAAAACTGGAAGACCGGCTCCGGTACCTACAAATACAGCTTCATAACCGTCTTTCTCAATTAAGTCCTGAAGTTTGCGGGTTTTCCCGATAATAAAATTAGTGCGGAATTCCACGCCCATTTGTTTTAGCATATCAATTTCTTTATCAACAATATCGTTCGGAAGACGGAATTCGGGAATACCATAGCGCATTACGCCGCCTAATTTATGAAAAGCTTCAAATATTGTAACAGAATGACCCTCGCGTCTAACGTCGGCAGCAACAACAAGTCCTGCAGGACCGCTGCCTATTACGGCAACTTTTTTTCCTGTTTCCGGTTTTATTTTTGGAACTGCTGCTAAATTGCTGGTTCTTTCCCAATCTGCAACAAATCTTTCAAGTCTGCCAATTGCAACAGATTTATCAACATCTTTCAGAGCTTTTCCCACAGTGCAGTTTTGCTGACATTGACTTTCCTGAGGACAAACTCTCCCGCAAATTGCAGGGAGCAGAGTAGTCTCTTTAAGAATTTCGGCTGCTGCCGGTAAATTGTTTTCGGCTATTTGTTTAATAAATGCCGGAATGTTTATGTTTACCGGACAATCATCAATACATTTTGGTTTTGCGCATTGAAGGCATCTCATTGCTTCAATTCTTGCTTGTTCGAGAGTATAACCGACTGCAACTTCTTCAAGATTACTTCTTCGTTCAACATTATTTTGATGAGGCATTTCCTGCGGAGGAATTGCCATTCTGTCTTTTGTTTTTAAAGATGCTCTTTTTTCCGAATCATTTAGAAGAGATAATTCGTATTCACTAAATTTTTTATATGTTGTCATTTATTTTTTGCTCAAGATATTTATCTAAATTACATTTATGAGTTTTTTGCTCGATCTTTTTATAAGAATTAAGCCTTGCAATCATATTGTCGAAATCAACAAGATGCCCGTCGAATTCGGGACCGTCAACGCAAACAAATTTTACTTCGTTGCCAATATTTACTCTGCAACCGCCGCACATACCGGTTCCATCAACCATTATTGTATTTAACGAAACAAGTGTTTTTACTTTGTAAGGGCGGGTTGTTTCGGAGCAGAATTTCATCATTACAGGGGGACCTATAGCAATAACCAGATCCGGTTTAGGATTTTCTTCGCAAAGTTCTTTAAGCGGCTGGGTAACAAGCGCTTTTAATCCATAGGAACCGTCATCTGTGCAGATTATTTGCTTGTCGGAATATGCTGCCATTTCTTTTTCTAGGATGATAAGTTCTTTATTTCGCGCGCCCAATATTGTTATAACTTCATTCCCGGCTTTTTTCATTGCCTGAACGATAGGATGAAGAGGCGCAACTCCGATTCCGCCGCCAACGCATACAACTTTGCCGAATTTTTCAATATGTGTAGGAGAACCCAGCGGACCAGCAAGATTGGCTATTTTATCGCCTTCGTTAAGTCTCGATAATTCGTCGGTTGTTTTACCAACAACTTGAAAAATTAATGTAATGGAACCTTCTTTTTCATCTGCATCTGCAATTGTAAGAGGTATTCTTTCGCCAAAATCGTCATCGAGCTGAAGAATAATAAACTGGCCGGCTTTTCTTTCGTTGCATATTAGGGGGTTATGAATCCTCATTAAATATACATTATCCGATAATTTCTGTTTGAAGAGTATTTTATTCATTTATTTCAGTATTTGTTAAAAAAAGTCAGGTAAAATTATTAAAATATTTTCAATTCCGGAAATTATTTGAATTTTTTCATCAGAAATATGGTTATTTTATCTAAACATAAATTTAACAGAGGATATTGTGATTATAGCCGTACCGAAAGAAATTTTTACAGGAGAAAACAGAGTAGCAATAACGCCGGACTTGGTGCAAAAACTGATTAAAGAAGGATTTATTGTTAAAGTTGAAAAGGAAGCAGGCATAAATGCAGGATTTACCAATGAAATGTATAAAAAAGCCGGTGCAGAAGTAATAACAGAATTATCCGATTTATACGCTGACGCCGATATTATTCTTAAAGTGCAACGACCTATTGAAAATAAAAAATCCGGTAAACACGAACTGGATTACTTCAAAAAGGATTCACTTCTTATAACTTTTTTATATCCGCTTTATTATCCGGAACTGGCAGAAAAATGCGCTGCGAAAAATATAAATGTTATATCAATGGATCAGATTCCGCGAACGACATTAGCACAGAAAATGGATGCATTAAGCTCACAGGCAAATCTTGCAGGATATAAAAGCGTTATTATGTGTGCGAATGAACTAGGCAAAGTTTTTCCTTTAATGATGACAGCAGCCGGCACAATTTCTCCGGCAAAAGTTGTAATTATGGGAGCCGGAGTTGCAGGGCTGCAGGCATTAGGAACAGCAAAACGTCTGGGAGCTGTTGTTGAAGTTTCGGATATTCGCCCTTCGGCAAAAGAAGAAGTCCAAAGTCTTGGCGGCAGATTTATTGAAGTGAAAACAGATGAAAATATGCAGGATTCCGGCGGGTATGCAAAGGAGCAATCGGCAGAATTTCTTCAAAAACAGAAAGACCTTATCTTCAAACATATAACCGAAGCGGATATTGTAATTACTACAGCTCTTATTCCGGGTAAAAAAGCTCCAGTTCTTGTTACGGAAGAAATGATTAAAAATATGAGAAAAGGAAGCGTAGTTCTGGATATGGCTGTTGAATACGGCGGAAATTGCGAAATAAGCGAGTTAGGTAAAACCGCAACTAAATATGGTGTTAAAATAATAGGTGAGCCAAATATTCCTTCACTTGTTGCTGTTCACGCCAGCGAGTTATACTCAAAAAACATTTATAATCTTTTGATGCATATTTCAAAAAATGCAAATCTGAATTTGAACATAGAAGATGAAATTGTAAAAGGTTCTTTAATCACCTTTAACGGTGCGGTTGTTCACGAAAGAACTAAACAATTGTTGAAATAAATAATATTTTAATGAAAATTAAACCGAAAGGTATAAAATGACAGAAATAATTCAATTACTTATGCAGATATATGTTTTTGTTCTTGCTGTATTTGTAGGATTTGAGCTGATTACAAAAGTTCCGCCTACGCTGCACACTCCGCTTATGTCCGGATCTAATGCGATATCCGGCATTACGGTTATAGGTGCTTTAATAAGTGCGGGATTGGAAGAATTTACCGTTACAACAATTTTGGGAATGATTGCGTTAATATTTGCTCAGATAAATGTTGTGGGGGGATTTTTAGTAACGGACAGAATGTTGAAAATGTTCAAAAAGAAATAGGCGGCTTAATGGAAATATTATCTTATATAGTTTATTTGTGCGCATCCGTTCTCTTTATTTTAGGAATAAAAAAACTCAGCTCGCCAAAAACAGCGCGGCAGGGGAATTTTCTTTCTTCTTTAGGAATGCTGATAGCAATTGTGATTACGCTGTTTGATAAACATATCCTTTCTTATGAGTACATAATTATTGGAATTTTAACAGGATCTGTAATTGGTGTTGTTCTTGCGTTAAAAATACCGATGACAGGTATGCCTCAAATGGTTGGTCTGCTTAACGGGTTCGGCGGCGGCGCTTCGGTGCTGGTAGCTTTAGCGGAATATTTTAAGTTTTTAAATGATAATACGCTTAACATTACTTCAACAGTTTCTATAGTTTTAAGTGTTTTTATTGGCGCTGTTACTTTTACCGGTTCGCTTGTAGCTTTTGGAAAACTTCAGGGAATTGTAACAGGAAAAGTAGTTAAGTACCCTTTGCAGCATCCTTTAAATCTTCTTCTTATCTTAGCAGTTCTTGTAGCAGGAGTATATTTTACCTTAAATTCAGGAATATCAAATTTAATACTTGTAATTACTGCAGTTTCTCTTTTATTAGGAATATTGATTGTACTTCCAATCGGCGGAGCTGATATGCCAGTGGCTGTTTCGCTGCTTAATTCCTATTCGGGGCTGGCAGCGTCTGCAACTGGTTTTGTGCTTAATAATAATATGCTTATAATTGCAGGCGCACTGGTGGGAGCATCTGGTATAATTCTTACATTAATTATGTGTAAAGGAATGAATCGTTCGTTAATGAATGTAGTTTTGGGCGGTTGGGCTGATGCAGGAAGTTCTTCCGCAGGTGCAGTACAAAGTTCTATTAAAGGTGAAGTAAAATCGGTCGATTCCGAAGAAGCAGCAATGCTTTTTGATGCTGCATCAAATGTTGTAATTGTTCCTGGATACGGAATGGCTGTTGCTCAGGCGCAGCATGCAATTCGGGATTTAATGAATGTGCTTGAAGGACGTAATATAAATGTAAGATTTGCTATTCATCCGGTTGCCGGAAGAATGCCGGGACATATGAATGTTTTATTAGCTGAAGCAAATGTCCCGTACGACAAGCTGTATGCATTAGAAGATATTAATGATGATTTTAACAATGTAGATATTGTTCTTGTAATTGGCGCAAACGATGTTGTAAATCCTGCGGCGCGCCACGATAAAAATAGTCCAATATTCGGTATGCCGATATTAAATGTTGATTATGCAAAAACAGTTATAATTAATAAAAGATCGATGAACCCGGGTTATGCAGGAATTGAAAACGAACTTTTTTACGGAAATAACTCTTTGATGTATTTCGGAGATGCAAAAGAAGCGGTATCAAAACTTGTTCAAGAAATTAAAGCTTTATAGTATATGCCAAATATAACCGGAACTGAGCAGATTGAATATCTGAAAGAATTACGCGGCAATATCGATGAATTGACGGGTGAAATGGAAAATTATGCATTGTTGAATAAAATCCCGATTCTCGATTGGAAAGCATCTGAATTTCTTCAGCAATTAGTAAAAATTAAAGAGCCGGCAAATGTTCTTGAAATAGGAACAGCCATCGGTTATTCAACAATTCTTATGGCAAAAAATCTTGCAGAAAACGCAAGCATAGATTCAATTGAATTAAGCAGAAACAATGTTCCGCTTGCACGCAGGTTTATTGAAAGATCAGGTTTATCAGAAAAAATAAATATTATTGAAGGCGATGCATTAAAGATTATCCCGGAACTCGAAAAAAAATATGATTTTGTTTTTCTGGATTCCGATAAAGAGGATTATCTTGTGCTTTTTAATTTAATAATTCCTAAACTAAACCTGAAAGGGATTTTATTTGTTGATAATCTTTTATGGAAAGGGAATATTGCATTAAAAGAGATTCCGGAGAAATTAAAAAAATCAGCATCAGTTATTAAAGAGTTTAACAGAATGTTTTGCTCGAACGAAATTCTTGAAGCTAAAATTTATCCTATCGGCGACGGAGTTGGTGTGGGGATAAAAAAATAAAGACTGTTTTAAAAGCCCGATTGTTTAATAAATTAATAAATTAAATAAAAAGAGTTCCCAAATTTACCACCTTTAAAACAGTCTGTAACTATCTGCTTGTTTTAAGCGTAGCCGAATATTTATCGGCAACTTCCTGAACAGATTTGCTGGAAATCAGATTATAAATTCTGTTTCTTAATTCAGCCCATTCTTCGTGTAAAGGACAAGGATTTTCGTCTGAGCATTCTTTAAGTCCTGTAACACATTTTAAATTAATAACAGGTCCTTCCACTCTTTCAACAATTTCGAGGATTGAACTTCTTTGTGCGAGTTCAGTAATTTTAAATCCTCCGCCTCTGCCTTTAAATGAATCTACATATCCGTATTTTGCCATTCTCTGTAATATCTTTGCAAGATAGTGAGAAGGTATTTCTTCACTTTCTGCTATTTCCGACGACATCACCAATGCTTCTTTCGGCTGACGCGCAAGATATAATATTGCACGTATTGCATACTCGCCAGTTTTCGTATAAATCATTACGTAACCTCACTCTACTAGAAATTTTAATTTGGGAGTCTTTTGTCTTAAATAAAATTAAGTAAAAAAGAGCTTTTTGTCAATAAATAATATATTATGTCCCTAAATTTCTAAGAAATTCTCCGGTTTGAGCTTTTATAATTGCTTTACTGTAAAGTTTTTCTTCAATAGTTTTTAATAATTCATCTTTCCGGTCTTTTAAAATAAAGCATTCAATTGTGTAATTATACTTAAAATTATTTTCCAGAATAATAGCTTCGTAGGCTGATAAAATATGAAAGACAGCACTTATCAAGCTCTGATCAAATTCCAATAAAAGTTTAATATATACTCCTTGTTTTTGAAGGGGAGCAGTTTCAAGAGTATCAATGCCCGATTTGTAATATGCTTTTGCAAGAGGACCAACACCTAATTTCGTACCGCCAAAGTACCGGGTTGATATAAGAAGGATATTAACAAGTCCGAAATGCTGTATTGCATTTAAAAGTCTGATGCCAGCTGTTCCGCTTGGTTCGCCGTCGTCGGAATATTTTTGAATGCCGTTAAAAAAGAGAAAAGCATAGCAGTTATGTGTTGCATCAAAGTATTTCTTTTTTGTTTGCAGAATTATTTTCTCGGCATCTTCGGTTTCCGAAACCGGGAAAGCCTGACCGATAAAAAGAGAACCTTTCTCACGGAATTTTGTTTCTGCAGGAGATTTGATTGTTGTAATTATATCGCTGCTCATTATCAAGAGAGAAATATTTGTAAATTAATAAAATTGATTTTCAATTTGCATATGCCTAATATAAAGGTTTAAACTTTAAATTTTCTTGATAAAATGGATTTCCAAAGTAAAATAATTATAAAAGGAGCGCGGGAGCATAATCTTAAAAATATTGATGCCGAAATTCCGCGCGATACATTAACAGTAATTACCGGATTATCGGGATCCGGCAAATCATCATTAGCTTTCGATACGATTTATGCTGAAGGGCAGAGGCGTTACATCGAAAGTCTTTCTGCTTATGCGCGTCAGTTTCTTGATATGCTTGAAAAACCTGATGTTGATCTTATAGAAGGGCTCAGTCCAGCAATTTCAATCGAACAAAAAACTGCCGGCGGAAATCCCCGTTCTACCGTGGGAACTGTAACCGAAATTTACGATTATTTGCGTCTGCTTTATGCGCGGGTTGGTAAACCGTTTTGTTACAATTGCGGCAAAATTGTAGAAAAGCAATCTAGCGAACAGATAATTGATAAAATTATCGGAAATTTCGATCAGCAGCGGATAATGATTTTTGCTCCAGTTGTAAGAGGAAGAAAAGGTCATTACAGGGAGCTGTTTGAAGAAATTCTGCGCGACGGCTTTTTACGCGTAAGGGTGGATAACGAAGTGTTTGAAATTACAGAAGGATTTAAAGTTGACAGGTATAAAGTCCATAACATTGAAATACTGGTTGACAGGATAGTTGTTTCGGCAAATGCAAGACACAGAATTTCGGAATCGGTTGAAGTAGCGCTGAATTACGGAAACGGAAATATAATTTTAAGTGACGGGAAAAAGGATCTTGTGTTCAGTAGAAATCTGGCTTGTCCGGATTGTGGAATAAGTTACCCCGAACTTGCTCCAAATTCCTTTTCGTTCAACACACCCTACGGATATTGCCCCGAATGCCAGGGACTCGGCGAAAAACGAGAATTTGATATAAATCTTATAATCCCCGATTTCGGCAAAACAATAAACCAGGAAGCGCTTGCTCCTTTGGGAAAACCAAGAAATATCTGGCTTTTCGATCAGCTTAAAGCTGTAGCTGCAACATATAAATTTGATTTTGATACCAAAATAAGCGACTTAAATGAATTTCAGCTTGATATTTTAATGAACGGAACAAAAGAAAAAGTGGAATTTCTTTACAGTTTCGGCGGAGGAAAGACTGTTACATACAGACACAAATATACCGGCATCTACCAATACTTAAAAAATTATTACCAGAACACATCATCTCCAAAGATACGCGAATGGGCGGAATCTTTTATGAACACACAGACTTGCCAGGAATGTAACGGAGGCAGACTTCGCAAAGAATCACTTAGCGTTAAAATAGGCGGTAAAAATATAAGCGAGGTTTCTGCTCTTTCAATTAAGCGGGCTAAAGAATTTTTTGAGGATTTAAGATTAACAGAAAGAGATAGATTAATATCCAGGCAGATATTAAAGGAAATTACAAGCAGAATCGATTTTCTGCTGAATGTAGGGCTTGATTATCTTGCTCTTGACCGAACTGCGCGCACGCTTTCGGGCGGCGAATCGCAAAGGATAAGGCTGGCAACCCAGATAGGCTCGCAGCTTGCGGGAGTTCTTTATGTTCTTGATGAACCAAGCATAGGGCTTCATCAAAACGATAATATGAAATTGATAAATTCGTTGAAAGAATTACGGGATATAGGAAATACGGTAATTGTTGTAGAGCACGATCGCGAAACAATTGAGAGCGCCGATTATATTATTGATCTCGGTCCTAAAGCCGGTGAACATGGCGGAGAAGTTGTTCTTTCGGGAAATTATAAAAATATATTGAAAGAAGATAATTCAAAATCGCTTACGGTTCAGTATCTTAAAGAAAAAAAGAAAATAGAAATTCCTGAAAAGAGAAGACAGGGAAACGGCAATTATATTGTGTTAAAAGGAGCAGAAGGCAATAATCTAAAAAAAATAGATTTGAAGATTCCGTTGGGAACTCTTTGCGCAATAACCGGAGTAAGCGGTTCAGGGAAATCGACACTTATAAACGATACTCTCGTAAGAATTTTAATGAGCAGGTTTTATAAATCGAAAGTCGTCCCCGATAAATACGCCGGAATTGAAGGTCTGGAAAACATAGATAAAGTTATTGAAATTGATCAATCGCCGATAGGAAGAACGCCGAGATCCAACCCTGCAACTTATACTGGTCTATTCACGCACATACGCGATCTTTTTACGCAGCTTCCCGAATCGAAAATGAGAGGATATAAACCGGGGAGATTCAGCTTTAATGTAAAAAGCGGAAGATGCGAAGAATGCGAAGGCGACGGTATGAAGAAAATTGAAATGAACTTTTTACCCGATGTTTACGTAACCTGCGAAGTATGCAACGGGAAAAGATACAACCGCGAAACGCTTGAAATTTTATATAAAACAAAATCGATTGCCGATGTGCTCGATATGACAATTCAGGAAGCACTGAACTTTTTTGATGATTTTCCGGCAATTAAAAGGAAAATAAAAGCTCTTAATGATGTCGGACTCGGCTATATTAAGCTTGGGCAGCAGGCTACAACTCTATCCGGCGGAGAGGCGCAAAGGGTGAAACTTGCAACCGAATTAAGCAAAATAAGTACAGGTAAAACTCTTTATATTCTTGACGAGCCGACAACGGGATTGCATTTTGAGGATGTGAATATCCTGCTGAAAGTTTTGAATAAACTTGTAAACAAAGGCAACACAGTGCTTATTATAGAGCATAATATGGATGTTATAAAAGTTGCTGATTATATTGTGGATTTAGGTCCCGGCGGCGGAGAACACGGGGGTAAAATCATTACCCAGGGAACTCCCGAAGAAGTAGCCGGCTGCAAAAAAAGTCTTACAGGAAAGTATTTAAAAAAGGAATTTGAACGAGTTGAATCAATATAAGGTATGTTATGAGTGAAAGCATAAAAGAATTTAAAGCTTACCGGGCGGAAATGAATGATAAAATACTAAATTCAGGCTTCCGCGATTTTAATAAATTTTTCGCGCTGGATAATAAAGCTTATGTTGACGGAGCATTGCCGGCAAAAATGAAGGAATTAATGGGTCTTGTTGCCTCGATGGTTTTAAGGTGCAACGACTGCATTCTTTATCATATAGACAGATGCGTTTGTGAAGGAGCAAGCAGGCAGGAAATGTATGAAGTGTTTAATATTGCTCTGATTGCCGGCGGATCGATAGTTATTCCTCATTTGCGCTTTGCAATGGAAAAACTTGATGAACTGTTGCCCGAACAGAATAAGGAGAAATGATATTTATATTTTTCCTAAAAATATTGTTACAATGAACGGCAATCTTGATGTTTTACAAGATACCGGAATTGAGGTTCGGAACGGCACAATAAAAAGATATATAAAACGAAACGAAGTAATTCCGGAAGGAGAAAAGGTTTTTAGTTTTCCTGATTACATTCTTTTACCGGGATTTATACAAACTCACGTTCATTTGTGCCAGACTTTATTCCGCGGACTTGCTGAAGATTTGCCCTTGTTGGACTGGCTGAGCAAAAGAATCTTTCCGTACGAAAATAATCATAACCGCAAATCGCTTGAAATATCTGCAAAAATAGGTCTTTGCGAGCTTCAAAAGACCGGCACAACCGCTATTATGGATATGGGAACAATGCGGCATCAGGAAGTGATTTTTGATGAAATGATAAAATCGGGGATGCGAGGCTTTGCAGGAAAATGTATGATTGATACGAACGGGCTTTATCCTTCATTTTGCGAACCGTACGAGGATAGTCTTAAAACAAGCATCGAGTTTGCAAAGACGTATCATAATTCTAATAACGGAAGAATAAAATACGCATTTGCGCCGCGTTTTGTTCTTTCGTGCACCGAAAAATTATTGAAAGAAACATATTCTGCTTTATCCGATTTCGAAGGTTCTATCTTCCATTCACATTCTTCCGAAAACAAACAGGAAGTTGAAGAGGTACGAAGAATTACCGGTAAAGAAAATATAGAGTATTTCAACAGCATCGGGGTGCTTGGCGAAAGAACAGTGTTTGCGCATTGCATTCATCTCAACGAAAACGAAATTGAGCTTATCAGAAGCAAAAAGGCGAAAATAGCGCATTGCCCGTCTTCAAATCTAAAACTCGGTTCGGGGGTTGCAGATATTCCCGGATATTTGAAAAAAGGGATAAACGTATCGCTCGGTGCTGACGGCGCGCCGTGTAATAACAATTTAAGCTGTCTGAATGAAATGAGACTGGCTTCGCTAATTCAAAAACCTAAATACGGATCTGCAGCAATGAGCGCGCAAGAAGTTATAAAGATGGCTACAATAAATGCCGCCGAAGCGCTGGGAATTGCAAATGAAACTGGAAGTATTGAACCGGGCAAAAAAGCTGATTTGCTGCTGATGGATTTGAACGGGATAAATAATCCTTTAAATGATGTTGATATTTATTCGTCAATTGTTTATTCTGCCGATGTTACTAACATAAAAGAAGTATTGATTGAAGGGGAGTGGGTTATCAGTAAAGGGGAATCTGTAATTTATAACGAGCAGGAGCTTGTATCGGAAGGGAAAGAGGAACTTAAAAAACTTATTGAAAGAACAAACACGAGGTAAAAAATGGGAAATATTTTATTTGCAACAGGAAATAAAGGCAAAGCCAAAGAAGTAAAACAAATATTCAAAAATTCGGGGTTCGATATTTTGTCGCTTAGTGATATCAGTTATAAAGAAGAAATTATTGAAGACGGCGAAACATTTGAAGATAATGCTTTTATCAAGGCAAAAGCAATTTACGATAAATTTAAAGTGCCTGTAATTGCCGACGACAGCGGTCTGGAAGTTGACCAGTTAGGCGGCCGCCCCGGAATTCATTCTGCAAGATATGCCGGTGAAAATTGCACTTACGACGATAACAACAGAAAGCTGCTTGACGAGCTTAAATTTTTTGATGAACCTCACCCGGCAAGATTTGTTTGCTGTGCTATTTATTATGACGGACAGAATAAAATTGTTGAAAGCGGGGAGTTGAAAGGAAATATTATAAGCGAGAAAAAAGGCGATAAAGGATTCGGTTACGATCCTGTTTTCGTTCCTGAAAATTACGATAAAACACTTGCAGAATTAGAGCTCGAAGAAAAAAACAAAATAAGCCACCGCGCCGCTGCATTTAAAAAACTGAAGGAGTCTCTTGTTAAAAAAATATCTTAAATATAAAAAAGCCGGATTATTAGCATTGATTTTATCCGGCATTATTATTACTTCCTGCAGTCCCGAATCAAATCCTGCGGAAACTGAAGACGACGGGAAAAACGCCGAAGATTATTATCCGGGAAAGACCGGCAGCAGCTGGACTTATTCTATTGAAAGGACTAATGAAGGCAGTGATAATTTAACACCGGCAGGAACAAAAGTCATTAAATTCAATGATGTAACTTCTTCCTCAGGTATCGATAGAATAATTCAGGAAGAAACTATAACTTTTAACAGCAATGTTATATCTTCGCTTACTGCGGTTGTGCGCCGCACAGCAAAAGGGCTTTATATCGATATCGATTCTGCGGAAACGGCTGGTTTTATTCCTGATTCGCTTTTAAATTCTTATCCCGATTATTTAGGATTGAGAATTGACAGTGAAGCGCAAACGATTTCGGTGCCTTTTTTTGTAGGGAAAAACTGGAAGGTTTTTGTGATAAGCGTGCTTACAAAAGCCGGCAATGTTGATGCTTTCAACATAAAAGCAAATATCGAAGGAACGGAAAAAATTTCAGTATTAAATCAGATAAAAGAAGCTCAAAAGATAAAATGTACTGTTACTTTCCGGATACCCAAAGAAACTACGGGAACACCGGAATTTACGACGAGAACGTATAACGCATTTTATTGGTATGCCGAAGGAACAGGGCTTGCCAGATACGAAGGCAATGCTTTTATATCTAGCATATTAAGCGGCTCGTCTATAAACATTGCGGATACAAATAAAACAGTAAGGCAGATTTTAACAAACTGCGAGATAAAAGAGTAAAGCAAAAAGAGACCGGAAACGGGAACAGGGTACACGGTGAAAGGTACAAGGTTTTCAGCCAGCCTCCGGTAAACCGGATAAAACTTCTCATTCCGTGGCGTACAAACATCTTACTCCGAATTTTGAATTCTTAATTTTGAATTTTGAATGAAAAAAAAGGCAGAGCGGAAACCGGAGAACGGAAAAGCAAAATGGGACGAGGGACGAAGGACGGGGGATAAACTGAAAAGCAAAGCGCCGTGCCTAACGGCAGGCAGGCAAAGGGCAAGGCGCATAGCGGAAGCAGGGTAAACGGTGAAGGGTAAAAGGTTTTCAGCCAGCCTCCGGTAAACCGGATAAAACTTCTCATTCCGTGGCGTA
>CAYTFZ010000063.1:0-11391 GCA_964437215.1 uncultured Melioribacteraceae bacterium
AAAGTCAATCGAAATATGCCGGCAGGCTAATATTTTTATAATGTTCTAAAACAATGCCTAAATGCTTTTCATTCGTCCTGTTAACCGATAATTCCGGTAAACCGGAAAACTCAAAAAACCGTGCATCTAAAGTTTCATCGCTCGGGGTTGCTTCGCCGCCGAGAAACTCACACAAAAAAACAATTTTAAATGCGTGAAAAAATTCAAGAGGTCTGCCGGAACGGTTTGCGTCAAACACGCCGATTACTTTAACGGCTTTAACATCGTACCCGCTTTCCTCTTTGCATTCCCTTACTGCAACTTCCGAGGGGATATCGCCAACATCTGCCCAGCCGCCCGGCATTGCCCAGCAGTTATCGGTTCTTTCCTGCACCAAAAGAATTTTCCCGTCTTTTACAACGGCAGCGCGCACATCAACTTTAGGGGTTGCATAACCGGGCTGCTGCATAAATATTTTTTCGGTTGCGGCTTTATCAAGATTTGTATGCTGGTTCATTATTTCTGCAGCAATTTCCATTAATCTTTCATAGCGTTCTTTTTCATATCCTGTTTGTGCAAATGCTAATCCGGTTTGACTTAACGATTGAATTTCGCGCGCAATTTCCAGCCATTTCATAAATATTTTTCTCCATTATTGCTGTTTTCAAAGATAAGGAAAACTAATACAAATTTTTCATTCCGGATAAAAAATCCGATATTTAATTTTAAGGAATTATTCGGCGACAAATTTAAGTTTGATATGAATAATTTCGGGACGGTTTACAGTGCGCACCGGAGGACCCCATCCGCCTAATCCGCTTGAGATATAATAATTTGTATTACCTTTTTTTAAAAATCCCCAGCTCTTTTCGTAAACCAGCGCAGTAATCAAATTCAACGGCCAAAGCTGCCCGTGATGCGTATGTCCCGAAAGCTGAAGATCAACGCCTGTTTTACGCGCTTCATCAAGATTAAACGGCTGATGATCCATCAATATCACAGGAAAATCGAAATTTACGTTTTCAATTACATCTTTCAATATTTTGCGGGGTTTTCCTCCGAAATTTGCAGAAGAATAATCCTCTCTTCCGGCAACGTAAAAACTGTTATCTATAAAAACCGAAGTATCTCTTATTATTTTAATTTTATGTTTTTCAAGAAATTCAACAGCTTTTTCTGCTCCGCCGATATATTCGTGATTGCCTGTAACAGCGTAAACGCCGTACTTTGCCTTAAGCATTTCAAGCGAGCTCCCCATATTGTCTTCCAAAACGGGCGCAATATCTTCATCAATAATATCGCCGGGCAATAAAATAATATCCGGCTTTAAGGAGTTAATTTTTTCGGCAAACATTTCCATCTTTTTTCTGCCGATTATTGTTCCCAAGTGAATATCGGAAGCCACGGCAATATTTAACTCTTTCAGACTGCCCGCGGATTTGTTTATCGGTATTTCATACTTTCGGATTGCAGGGAAATATGTGTTTAAATGTCCGGCAAAAACCAGCACCGAAGAAATTACAATTACAATCCAAGCCGCAGCAGTTTTGCTTTTTTCGGGATTATTAGTAATGAACGAAGGAAAAATTCCGAACCAGTGATTTAAAAGCCGCAGTTCATCTATAAAAACAAGCATTATCAGAATATACAGCATAAATGCCATCCAGAAGGAACCTGCCCATATAAGTATTTCGGAAACCGGATTTATTGAAAACCTTTCAATTATTCTTCCGGCAAAAAATGACGATGCTAAAATAATTACGGAAATTACTAATATCTTTCTTAATATTAAGCCATCGGGAATGACCTGCAGCCCGCGTCTGATTATGTAATAATTAATTGCCGCGTTAATTAAAAAAACTACGGAAAGAAAGAGGATAAATATAGAAAGTTTCATCAGCTGTATTTTTTAAGGGTTCAACTCTTTATTTTATTATAAAGTTCAATATATTTTTGCGCCGAAATATCCCAGCTGAAATCCATATTCATTGCGTTTTTCTGAATCTTACGCCATCTTGTCTGGTCTTTGAAAACTTTAACTGCCCGTTTTAAAGCTTTAATCATTTCCTTCCCTTCAAATTTCTCGAAAACAAACCCTGTTCCGTTGCAGTCTTTCTTTTTTTCATCGCAATCAATTACAGTATCTGCAAGTCCGCCTGTTTTGCGTACAACGGGAATTGTTCCGTATTTAAGAGAATAAATCTGATTTAAGCCGCAAGGTTCGTACATCGACGGCATAAGATAAATATCCGATGCTGCTTCAATTCGGTGAGCAAGTTCTTCGTTGGAGCCGGTGTAAAGCTTAAATTTATCGGGATATTCAAAAGAAATTCCTCTTAAAAATTTCTCGTATTTTCCGTCGCCGGCGCTAAGAAAAATATATTTAGCATCAAGTTCAAGCATTTTATCAATCTGTTCAATTATTAAATCAAATCCTTTTTGCGAAACCATCCTGGAAATAAGACCAATAAGCGGAACTGTTTCAGAAAACTCAATTCCGGAAATTTTCATCAGCTGTTTTTTATTTTCTGCTTTTCCTTCAATTTTATCGAAACTGTATTTTTCCCATAAATGATCATCAAATTCCGGATTCCAAACATTATAATCAATTCCATTAAGAATTCCGTAAAGAACATCTTTTCTTTTTTCAAGTATTTCGTGCATTCCGCCGCCGAATTCTTCGGTAAGAATTTCCTTTGCGTAAGTCTGGCTTACGGTGCTTATGCTGTCGGCAAACATCAATCCGGTTTTAAGAAAACTTACCTGCTCGTACCATTCAATAGGTCCCATAGGTCCGAAATGATCGGGGTTGATGTCGCCGGCTTTAACAGTTTCCGGCGGAAAATTTCCCTGATATCCGATATTATGAATTGTAAAAAGAGTTTTAGTTGATTTAAAAATACTATCCCAAGCATAATTTTCTTTTATATAAAGCGGAATTAAACCGGTCTGCCAATCGTTACAGTGAATTATATCGGGACTGAACTTCAGCCGCTGCATTGCTTCGAGCACACCTTTGCAAAAACATATAAATCTTTCTGCTTCGTCACTTTCATTAGAATATATGGTTTCGCGCTGAAAATAATCAGGGCAATCGATAAAGTAAGCTTTTACATCAGTTCCCGGAAAAACAGTTTCAAACAAACCTGCAGTATGATTTTTTCCGTTTACTTTAATGTAAAAGTCAGCAATTCCCGGACTTTTTTTAATTTTATGTTTTCGGTAATCAATAAGACTGTAAAGTGGAAGGAAAACTCGTACATCTGCCCCATGTGTTTTTAGTTTTAACGGCAAAGCTCCTGCAACATCTGCTAATCCACCGGTTTTTATAAACGGAACAACTTCGCTTGAACAAAAGGCGATATTCATAAAATCCTCCTTGTCTTACTGATTGCTATAAAAAACGTTATTTATCTATAAATATATAGTCGAAATATGAATTGTTCAAGAAAAATGAGAAATATATTTGATAAATAAGATTTAAAAGAATTGTAGTGCAAATATAAGTAATTATTTTTATTTTAAGTTTAAATTAAATTTGTAATTAAAACCAAACTGAAAAAAGAATATGATAAGATTTATAAAAAATGCTGCTTTAAAAACTGCTTTGTTTTATTTATTGTTTGGCGGATTATGGATTGTTTTATCGGACGGAATACTTGCAGTTTTAACAGACTCTCCTCAATCTTTTTCAAACTTACAAACAATTAAAGGATGGTTTTTTATTTGTATCACTTCTCTTCTTCTTTATTTTTATGTTAAACGTCTTTTTTCACAAAAAGAGCAATCAATTAAAGATTTGGAAAAAATTAAACAGGAACTTCAAAAAAGCGAAGAGAAATACCGTTTATTAATAGAAAATCAGACTGATCTTGTAGTTAAAGTTGATAACAAAGGAAACTATGTTTTCATTAGTCCATCGTACTTAAAAGTCTTCGGCAAAACAGAAGAAGAGCTTTTAGGAAAAAGTTATTTGCCACTTGTGCATCCCGATGACCAGAAAAAAACTGAAGAGGAGATGAAAAAACTTTACAGTCCTCCTTACAGATGTTTTATAGAACAGAGAGCTTTAACAGTTGATGGCTGGAGATGGTTTGCCTGGTCTGATAACTCTATTGTATCCGAAAACGGTGAAATTTCTGCAATTATCGGGGTAGGGCGCGATATTACCGAGCAAAAACAAGCGGAACTTGAGCTGATGGATGCCAAGGAAAAAGCTGTTGCGGCAGATAAAATCAAATCGGAGTTTCTTGCTCAGATGTCGCACGAAATAAGAACCCCGATAAACACAATACTAAATGCAGTTTCGCTCATCAGGGAAGAAGTTGAAGATAAATATGACGATTTAAGTGAACTGTTTCCTATTCTTAATAATGCCGGAGCAAGAATAATTAAAACTATCGACAGTATTTTAAATATGTCCGAACTTCAGCTGGGAATTTACGAGCCTCACTTTAAAAAAATAGATCTGGATATCGATATTCTCCGTTACCTTATAGCTGAATTTAAGTATTCAGCAGAAAATAAAAAGCTGGGATTAAACATTAAAATTAATACAAATGATACCGAAATTATTGGAGATTCTTATAGTATTACTCAAATTTTTACAAATCTTCTGGATAATGCTATTAAGTATACAAATAAGGGTAAAATTGATGTGCTGTTATCCCGCAACGGCGATAACAGACTGGTTGCCGAAGTGTGTGATACAGGAATTGGAATAAGCGAAGATTTTATGGAAAAAATGTTTATACCTTTTTCTCAGGAACATCAGGGATACACACGTCAATATGATGGCAACGGATTGGGGTTAGCTCTTATTAAAAATTATTGTAAAATAAATAAAGCCGAAATAAAAGTAGATAGCAAAAAAAACGAAGGATCTGTTTTTCGAGTTATATTTAACCAATGAGGTTAAAATGAAATGCATACCATATCTATTTGTTTTTATTTCTCTTCTGTTTTGCTTAACTGCCGCTCAGGAAAGATATTGCAAATTCAATATAGGAACAAACCTTGCCGGACCGGTTGATTACGGCTCTGAATGGCCTCTTGTTGATATTATGAAATACTGCCGCGAATGGATCACTCATAACTCTGCCTGGGTGGAAGAAGGAGAAAATCCGTGGGATACGGGCTACATAAATGAAATTCCAGCTGACTCAAACGGTTATCCTCTTCAGCTCCCTTGTACAATTGCAGGCGCCGAAACTACTCAGGCTGTCAGGGGAATTTGGGCAAATACCTCTGCACTGAAAGCTGGAAATTATACTGTCCTTTACGATGGAGAAGGTGTTTTGGATTTTTGGGGCGATGTTTCGGTAATTTCGGAATCTCCAGGTAGAATTGTAGTAAATGTTAATCCTCAGCAAGGCGGAAATATTATGACCTTAAGTATTTTACAAAGCACTTTCGGAAATCATATTAGAAATATCAGATTTTTAATGCCTGGAACTGAAGAAAGTTATCAGGAAAACAAATGGTGCCAAGAATGGCTTGATAAACTGGAACCATTTAAAACTTTACGGTTTATGGATTGGTTTATCACAAATAATTCGCCGCTGAAAAAATGGGAAGACCGAGTACAACTTGACGATTACACTTATACCATAAACGGAATGCCTTATGAACTTGCAATTGAAATAAGCAATAAACGGATGTCCGATGCCTGGATATGCGTTCCTCATCTTGCAGATTCTGGGTATATCCGGAAAATGGCTGAACTTTTCCGCGACAATCTCAATCCGAACCTTAAAATATATGTTGAGTATTCCAACGAAATTTGGAATTGGATGTTTGACCAAACTCATTATTGTTATGAAAACGGACCTGCAGAATTGGAATGGCCGGAAAGAATAGTTCCATTTATCCAAAATTGTATGGATATATGGACAGATGTTTTCGAAGGTCAGCTTGACAGAATTGTAAGAGTAGTAGGCGTTCAGCACGCTTGGCAGGATGTTAGCAACAGAATAGTTTTTAATATGCGCTCCGGAAGTTTTGACGCTTTTTCGCCTGCCGCATATTTCGGACTTCCAGAGGATTCTCTTCAAAGTGCGGGAGCTGAAACTACTGCTCAGGATATTTTGAGACTTGCAAAACATTCAATGCTTAACGAATCATACGAATGGACTAAAAGTCAGAAGGAAAATATTGCGGATGTACTTGGAATTCCGATGCTTTATTACGAAGGAGGTCAGCACCTTACTCCTTACCCTTTTGGAAGCGAACAGCCATATAATCAGGCTTTGATGGATGCTCAAACTGATCCTGGTATGTACAATCTATATACGGAATGGTTTGATTCACTGAAATCAGTTGCCGGAGACAGTGAATCTTTATTTATGAATTTTTCATTTATTTCACCCAAAAGCGGAAAATACGGAAGCTGGGGTGTTCTCGAAAGTCAGTTTTATCAGTTTCCGCCATATAATCAAAGCGCACCAAAATTTCAGGCGATACTCGATAATATGTGTAAAACTGCTCATTTATCGGAAAACAAAGAATTGCTAACCGATTATTATTTAAGCCAAAATTATCCAAACCCGTTTAATCCTTCAACAATGATTAATTATCAGTTGCCAATAAATAGTGAAGTCAGTCTGAAAATATACGATATTTTAGGACGGGAAGTAGCAACACTTGTAAACGGGCAAAAATCACCCGGAAAGTACGGAGTAAAATTCGACGGCTCGCATCTTTCATCTGGAATTTATATATGCAGAATGATTGCCGGGGATTATTTTTCTGCAAAAAAAATAATGCTTTTAAAATGAACGATTGTTAAAATTATCTGTTATATTTTTATAAATTTCGCAGCAAAAAAAAAGTCGGATATGAAAAATTTTAACATTCCTCTGCATTATAAAAGTTCAATAATTTCGCAGATAAAAGAAATTCGAAAACAGAGAGATCCCAGAAAACGCGATTTCGCACCGACTATTCTTAATTTCGGTCCTGTGGAATTTTTAATAGCACGTCATTTCGGTTTTTGTTACGGGGTTGAGAATGCTATTGAAATTGCATACCGCACTATTAACGAAAATCCGGGTAAAAGGATTTTTCTTTTGAGCGAAATGATTCACAATCCCGGTGTTAATAAGGATCTTCTTCAGAAGGGAGTCCGGTTTCTGATGGATACTTCAGGAAACCAGTTAATAAGCTGGGAAGAATTAAATAAAGAAGATATTGTAATAATTCCTGCCTTTGGTACAACAATAAAAATAGAAAAAAAGATTAAGGAACTTGGAATAAATCCATATTCATATAACACAACTTGTCCGTTTGTTGAGAAAGTATGGAACAGAGCAACATCGCTGGGTGCTAAAGATTATACGATTATTATTCACGGAAAATACAATCACGAAGAAACAAAAGCCACTTTTTCGCATAGTATTCAAAATTCGGCTTCGGTTATTGTCCGTAATATAAAAGAAGCGCAAGTTCTTGCCGATATTATATTAGGCGAACAGCCGCTGTCTTATTTTTTCGAATATTTCAATTTAAAATATTCCGATGGGTTTAATCCCGAAAAAAATCTTCAACGGATAGGTGTAGTTAATCAAACCACAATGCTTGCTTCGGAAACTCAGGAAATATCGGAACTTATAAAAGAAGCTTTAATTAAAAAATACGGGGCAGAAAAAATAAGCGATCATTTTGCCGATACGCGCGATACGCTTTGTTATGCTACAAACGACAATCAAAATGCAACTTACGGACTTTTAGAACACAATGCCGATTGCGCAATTGTTGTTGGCGGTTACAACAGCTCAAATACTTCGCATCTTGTTGAGCTTCTCGAAGAAAAGTTCAAGACATATTTCATATGTTCTTCCGAAAAAATAATTTCGAAGGATTCTGTGCTTCATTATGATTTGAAAAATAAACAAGAAATTTTGAGCGGCGAATTTCTTCCATTCCAAAACAAATCCAGAATTATTCTTACAAGCGGAGCTTCGTGTCCCGATGCAGCGGTTGACGAAGTAATATTTAAAATATTATCATTTTACAAAAACACCAACGATATAGGTAAAGTGTTAAATGAAATTTCAGACTGATTTTTATAAAAGTTTGAGCTGTTTTAAATTGCTGGTTAGTTTTTTTGAATTGGAAACTGTAAAACAAACACGCCACCATTTGTTTTTAATTTTTACACGGTAAATAATATCCCGCGAGCTTCTTCGTAAATCCGCCGGAAACCAATCCTTAAAATTACCCGTTCCGTTAAGCCGGTATTTACCGTTCCAAATATTCGGTTGAAGCAGAGTTATTTTTTCAATTTCCTCAAGCATAAGTACTCTCTCTTTTTTAAAGGGCACAAAATAATTTTTGAACTTGATAGCACTATCAGTCAAGTCGATAAACTCATCGGTGTATAGGTAATTTTGGCTCATACTGTCTGCTCTTCAATTTGAATTGATAATTATCGAAAATGCAATATTTTAAAATAAAAACCAAAATAATAAAAATAAACTCAATAGGCGGAATTATTGTATATTAAATAAAATATAACGATAAACCTCTAAAAGCCATTATAAAATCTAAAGTGTCAAGTCTGTTAAACTACTTTAATCGTGTTTATTCTTTACATCGATGTTGAATATTTTCTAAAGGATTTTCAGGATGGACAGGATTTATCGGTCGGGCAGAATTGTCCGTTGCATAAAGATTTGGCAGTTTAGCATCATTTGGAATTTATTGGTTTTTTTCACTTTCCATCAATACAATTACAATTTGGTTAATTCAAAATATATAAGAAGATTGCTAAAATAAGATATAGTTTGTTTGAATGGCAGTTTTTGGTTTAATTTTGTACATAAACAATTCAGGATTTTGATGGAATCGCCGGTACCTTACAGAATTGATTTTTTTGCGCTGATTATTTTTCTCGGGGCAATGCAGGGATTGTTTTTATCTGCTTTTTTCCTGAATAAAAAAAACAGAAAATATCTGCATAATATTTATTCGGGTATTTTTCTTATTTCTCTTTCGGTTGTAATGCTTGATGTTCTGCTTTGTTATACAAACTATATGTTTAATGTTATTTTTCTTAACGATTCAACTGAACCGTTTGCTCTTGTAATAGGTCCGGCTTTTTATCTTTACTTTTATACAAAAATAAACAGCCGCAATCCAAAAAAATACTATCTCCATTTTCTGCCGGCACTTCTTTATTTTATTCATTCAATCCCGTTTCTTATTCAGGAAAAAGCAGTAAAATACAACGGATATATTTCGGCGTATCATCCGAATTTGCCGTTTATTCCAGAACCGGGAAAGTGGGATTACGATTTATTTTCGCTGCGGGGAATGATTAAGCCTTTCATTTTTACATCCTTGGTAGTTTACTCGGGGTTGATAATTGCAGAAACAATTAAATCACTCAAAAATAATACTTTGCAGCCGGAAGAAAAGAAAAGTATTATTTCGGATGCGCTTATTTTTGCCGGAATTAATGCAGTTACAATTATTATTTTCGTTTCGTTCGACCGCGATTTTGGTGATTATATTATTGTCACTGCTTCAGCATTACTTGTATATTTTTTTACTGTGAAAATTCTAAATCAGTCTGCTTATTTTCATAAAAAATCTCCCGAAGTGAAGTATTCAAAATCAACTTTAAGCGAAGATGAAAAGGATGAAATTCTGAAACGGATTTTATTCCAATTTGAAAACGAGAAATATTTTTTGAATCCAAACGCATCGCTTCCCGAATTATCGGATAAGATTAAAACATCTTCCAACTATGCTTCGCAGGTGATAAATGAAAAAGCCGGGAAAACTTTTTTCGATTTAATAGCTTATTACAGAATTGAAGAAGCAAAGAAAATGCTGCTTGCGGGTGAGTTAAACGAAACTATTGAATCGATTGGTTATACTGTCGGCTATAATTCAAAATCTGCATTTAATTCAGCATTTAAAAAGTTTACCGGTTCAACCCCGTCGGAATTTAAAATGCAAAATCAAAAGAAAAAGTGAATTCGCTGTTTTATCTTATAAGTCAGTACAACTTTCCTATAAGTTAAATCGTCTTTTTGTTTTTATTGCCATAGTTTTGAGGCAGACAAAAAACGGAGAAAATTATGAGTTCAAATTCAGAAAGAAGGTACGATCTTGATTGGCTGAGAGTAATGGCAATTTTGCTTGTACTGGTTTTTCATGTAGCGATGATTTATTGCAGTTTTGGATTTCACATCAAAAACAAACCTACATCACGGGTATTTGATTATTTTATTATGTTTGCACATCAGTGGCGGATGCCTTTGCTGCTCCTTATTTCGGGGGCGGGAACATATTACGCTGCTGGAAAAAGATCAATCGGCAAGATATTTAAAGAAAGAAACCGCCGCTTGTTAATTCCTCTGATATTTTCTATGCTGGTTATTGTACCGCCGCAGATTTATTTTGAAAGAATTGCCAATTTTTCATCATATTGGAATTTTTATAAAACTGTTTTTGCATTTATACCATATCCCGAAGGAGGAAGTTTAAGCTGGCATCATATGTGGTTTGTGCTTTATCTTTTATTATACTCCATTCTTGCTTTACCGCTGCTTTCATTTTTGCGTAAAAATCCCGAAGGCAAATTTGTAAATGCAATGGATAAGTATTTTTCAGGGAAATGGTCTTTTTTAAGCGCGGTTATTTTTATAGTAGCAACCCAGATAATTCTTCGTCCGTATTTTCCAGAAGAAACTCACTCATTACTTGATGACTGGGCGTATTTTGTTCAATATGGGTGTTATTTCTTATTAGGACTTTTAATCTCGTCAAGAGAAAATATTTGGAACAATCTTGAAAAAAGACGCAGATTTCATTTAGTAACCGGAATAATTTCAGTGCTTTTTATGTGGGTTATGTATGCCGGATTGTGGGAAATTGTTGCAAAATATATTCCGAATGATACAATTCAAATAATATGGGATATAAATGAAATTATTATAGGCGTAAGCTGGGTTTTGGCAATTTTGGGTTACGGAAAAAAATATTTAAATAGAAAGTCGGCGTTTTTACAGTATTCCAACGAAGGAATATATCCTTTTTATATTCTTCATCAGACTGTAATAATATTTATAGGTTATTATTTTATGCAGTTTTCAAACAGCATTCTTGGCGGATTTTTTACAATAAGTCTTCTATCGTTTATTATAACTGTTTTAATTTACATTTTGATAGTTCGTCCTTTCAATTTTATGCGGTTTTTATTCGGGATGAAAACACTTAAAAAAGCTGCCGCTCCTGAGCTTAGGGTAATTGCATCGGAAACATCTGCAAATTAAAAATTTAAGCCGCACTTAATGTGCGGTTTTTAATTTTAAAACATCTGCAAAATTATCCGATAATTGTTTTAAAACAAGGAGTTTATATGGTTTTGCAATGGAAAGATATTTACAGTATCGGAATTGAAGA
>CAYTFZ010000063.1:11491-15277 GCA_964437215.1 uncultured Melioribacteraceae bacterium
AAGGAGTTTATATGGTTTTGCAATGGAAAGATATTTACAGTATCGGAATTGAAGAATTTGATATTCAGCATAAAAGATTATTTGCAATATATAATGATCTTTACGATGCACAGCAAAAAGGAATTGCTTCGGCGATGCTTGATGAAAAACTGCAGGAGATGTACGACTATACGAAATACCATTTTACTCAGGAAGAAAAATTACTTGAAAGTGCCGGATATCCTAAACTGGAGGAGCATATAAAAGAACACAGATATTACGAAAAACATATCGAAGACTTAATTAAATCTTCCGAAAAAGGTAATATAATGGTTACTCTAAAAACTATAGATTACCTTAAAGAGTGGATTATTACCCATATCCTCGGAAGTGACAAAGAATACACAGCTTTTCTTACAAAAACTAAATAAACTTATGAATATTACTTGGAAAGAAAGTTATTCGGTAGGAGTTACGAAGATTGATGAACAGCATAAAAAACTGTTCGCGCTTCTGAATGAACTTAAAGATGCGCAGGAAAAAGAAAAGGATTACGATACTTTTTATAAAATTATCAACGAACTTTGTGATTATTCTGTTTATCATTTTAAAACAGAAGAAGATTTATTGAAAGAGATAAATTATCCTCACTTAAGCGAACACGTTGAAGAACACGAATATTTCAGACGGCAGGTTAAAGAATTACAGAAAATGAGCAAAGAGCGAAAATTGCTTTTAAGTATTAAACTTGTAATATTTTTAAAAGAATGGATATTAACGCATGTTCTTGAAAGCGATAAAGATTTTGGAAGATTTCTGGAAACTGTTAAAAGTTAGTTTGCCAGGAATTTATAACTTTTCTATTGAAAGGAAGATAGTATAAATTAGCAGCAATTCTTCCAAAAATTATTGCCGAAGCTGCTGCAACTGCACCTGTAAAATCGAATATTTTAATCATAATAAAAATACCTGTAATAATTCCGCATACTTCAATTAAAGTTGCTCCTGTAATAGGTTTGGTATTTCGCGAAAGCATAATAATTGCCCGCTGAACAGAAATAAATACCGTTAAAGCCGGAATGAAAGCAATAATCCTGTAAGGAATGAGCGCAAAATCGGCAAGCTCAACCGGTAATCCCGAAATTACGATAAACCAGATTTCGGAAAGAGATGTATATCCAAGAGAAAGACTAAGAATAATAAGGCATACTGCCAGATAAAATGCAAAATTCCGAAGGATTTTATAATTTATTTTATTTTCTCCTATTAAAGTTATCATAACTTCCTGATATGATAATCCGATGCTGCGGAAAATAAATATAAGACTGTTAATTACAGGCAGAACCGCCAGGGACTCTACAGCCATTCTTGCGGAACTTATAAAAAAAGTTAAAACAGGCTGAACCCCGAGTGATAGAAAAGAAGTAAGCGCTAAAGGATAATAAAAATTGATAATTTCCTTATACGATAGATTATCTGATTGTGTGTTTTTATTTTTAAGATTTTTAACAGCTTTCGATACCATAAACTTAGTGGCAATTGCCTCGGCAATTACTCCGGCAGATAAAGCAGCAGCCCCGGCGCTTGCTCCGGAAAATGAAGAATGTTTGTAAAGGATAAAACCAGCAGCCGACATCGCAAAAAGTCTTATCAATGTACCCACGGCAACTTTTTTCGTCTGGTTGCTGAATATTAAAACCCCCTGATAAAAGCGTCGGTAACCAATCATAGCAGGCCAGGGTATAAGGAAAAAAAGCGAATTATAAGTTAAATCCGCTATGTTCTTTGGAAGAGAAATAACTGTAACTATCAAAAATTGAAATACCGCCGGAATAAGAAACAGCAGCAGCGCTGCAGTTAATAATCCGCATAAATACACATTAAATTCTTTTAATTTTAAGTAACTTTTATAGTCCTTTACCAAAGATGCCGAAGCGCTCATCATCATAATTACAGGAGATTCAAAAACAAGTGCCAGCGAAAACGCCACACCGTAAGCGGCAAGATTAAACTTTGCATCGGGCATACGCGCAATTAGGGCAGATAAAAATGGTCCTTCAACAGCCATCATAAGCCAAGTGGCGGCAAGCGGAAGCCAAAAGTAGAATATTTTTTTATATGTAAGAGTCTGATTCATTTATTCAAAAATAAAGATATTATTTCAACACTATCTGTTAATAATTTTAAAAATAGTGTAATTTATAAAAGCAAATTTCTTATTTATTAAAATAAGGCTGAAAATTATGAATCCTGAAAGAGTCTTAAAATATAAAAATTGTTTTTTTTATTTTCTGATTACGTGTAGTTTAAATCTGATGGGGCAGAATTTATACTTCCCGCCAAAAACCGGTAATGAATGGCAATCAATTTCAATTGAATCACTTAATTGGTCTGCAGAAAAACTTGATACTCTTTACAACTTTCTTGAAGAGAAAAACACCAAAGCATTTATTGTTTTAAAAGACGGTAAAATTGTAATTGAAAAGTATTTCGAAACATTTGAGCAGGATAGCAACTGGTACTGGGCTTCAGCCGGTAAAACACTTACAGCATTTATGGCGGGAATTGCGCAAGAAGAAGGATTTTTATCAATTACTGATTCATCATCAAAATATCTTGGCAATGGGTGGACTTCCTGTCCTCCTGAAAAAGAGAGACAAATTACGATTTTGAATCAATTAACAATGACTTCCGGATTAAATGATAATGTTATCGATCCGTATTGTACAGAACCATCTTGTCTTGAATATGAAGCAGATGCCGGAACGAGATGGGCATATCATAACGCTCCTTATACGCTGCTTGATGGAGTGCTTGAAAATGCAGCAGGTCAAAATCTTAATATATATTTTAATAGTAAAATCCGCTCGAGAATCGGAATGAACGGGTTGTGGGTAGCATCCGGTTATAATAATATTTACATAAGCACAGCGCGGAGTATGGCAAAATTCGGAATTCTTATCCAAAATAAAGGCATTTGGGAAACGGATACACTTCTTAAGGATGAATCCTATTTCAATTCAATGATAAATACATCGCAATCGTTAAATAAATCCTACGGATATTTATGGTGGCTTGCAGGAAAGGAATCTTATATGCTTCCCCGCACTCAAGCGGTAATTTCCGGAACTTGGGCGCCGGCAGCTCCGCCGGATATGATAGCTGCTTTAGGAAAGAACGGACAAATATTAAATGTTGTTCCATCCTTAGGTATTGTTCTTGTGAGAATGGGAGAAGCTCCGGACAGCTCAGTTGAAGTTGCCCCGTATTTTAATAATCAAATTTGGCAAAAATTTTCAGAAGTTATAGATTATTCAACAACAATTGAAAAAAACACAACAAAAGAATTTGATTTTTCATTAGAACAAAACTACCCGAATCCGTTTAATCCCACAACAACAATAAAATTCAGAATCCCCCTCAACTCCCCCCTTTACCAAAGGGGGGAAACAGGGGGGTTGGTAACTTTGAAAATATTCGACATTCTTGGACGTGAAGTTACCACTCTTGTAAACCAACATAAACCTGCCGGAAATTACGAAGTAAAGTTCGATGCAGGCAATCTTGCTTCAGGAGTTTATCTTTACAAATTGCAGGCAGGTGAATTTTCTTCAGTGAAAAAATTAATGTTATTGAAGTAGAATTGCTGGTCTTATTATCTCATTTGCCCCAAGATTTATCCCAGGGATTAAAATAAACAGCAGAACAAAAACCCGGCTTTAGCCGAATGATAATTATTTATTGGGATAAATCCCTTTTGTCTGTTTTCTAATTTATCTTGTCCACGACTTGAAAGTCGTGGCAATT
>CAYTFZ010000064.1:0-15215 GCA_964437215.1 uncultured Melioribacteraceae bacterium
TCAACGGAAGTTCTCAGGTAAAATATGAATGCGACAGGTGTAACGAAGAATTTATTTCGGAAATAAGCACCGAATTTCAATTGGTTTGTCTTTTTAACAGTGAAGACGTGCAAAATGAAGATATAAATGTTATATATCTTTCGCCCGAACAGGATAAAATAAATATTTCAAATGATGTAAAAGAATATTTTGTTTTAAACGTTCCCATGAAAAAAGTCTGCAAACCCGAGTGCAAAGGATTATGCGCAAAATGCGGTGCTAATCTGAATTTAAAAAAATGCGGGTGCGAAGAATCTATTAATAATCCAGTTTGGGAACCTTTGCAAAAATTAAAAGGAAAATTAAATAATAATTAAACAGGTAATAAAATGCCAAATCCTAAAAGAAAATGGTCTAAAAGCAGACGCGATAAAAGAAGAACACATTATAAAGCATCAGCTCCTGCTTTATCAACTTGTTCTAATTGCGGTGAAATGAAATTAAGCCATCGCGCTTGCCCAAGTTGCGGATATTATGCCGGCAAGTCAATATTCATACCCGAGTCATAATTCTTAAAATATGAATGAAAATTCTGTAAAATCTTCCTGCCGCATTGCAGTTGATGCAATGGGCGGGGACTTTGCGCCCGATAATGCTGTTATGGGTGCAGTTGTTGCGCAGCAGGGAGATTCTGCAATCGAAATATATCTTCTTGGCATTAAAGATAAAATCCTTGAAGTCTTAAAGAAAAATTCCGCTTCATTTCCCGAAGAAAGGATAATTGATTGTCCTCAGGTTATAGAGATGGAAGATATTCCTACAGTTGCATTAAAAGCTAAGCCGGAATCTTCTATTGTTATCGGTGCCAAAATGGTAAAAAGCGGCAAGGCAGATGCTTTTGTCAGCGCTGGAAATACAGGCGCAATGATGGCAGCTTCAACTTTGCTTATAGGAAGAATTAACGGTGTGGGCAGACCAACTATCGGCGCTCCTATGCCCTCCGAAAAAGGGTTTACACTTTTGCTGGATGTGGGAGCAAGTGTCGATTCGAAACCTCAGCATTTATTAGAATATGCAATCTTGGGAACCATATACGCTAAAGAAATTTATGGAATAAACAATCCTTCTGTCGGTATATTAAGTGTCGGATCAGAAGATGTAAAAGGAAATGAAATGTCGTTAGCGGCTTTTAAATTGCTAAAGGATAGCGGATTGAACTTTTACGGAAACGTAGAAGGAAAAGATATACTAAAAGGAACCGTTAATATTGTAATTTGTGATGGATTTGTTGGGAATATTCTTCTTAAATTTGCCGAAGGAGTTCTGTCGCTTCTTAAATACAAATTGAAAAATTATGCCGAAAAGAGTATTATTCGTAAACTTAAACTTTTAATGTTTAAAAGTTCCTTAAAAGGAGCCCTATCAGATATGGATGCTGAATCGCATGGAGGCGTTCCTTTGCTTGGAGTGAATGGAATAAGTATAATAGGACATGGATCAAGTTCTGTTTTGGCAATTAAAAATATGATTTTACGTGCAAAAGAAATGCACCAAAAAGAAATATTACGAAAATTTGAGGAATCTTTAGAAAGATATGGAAGAAAATAAAAGATTATATAGCACTGTTATTACCGGTGTTGGAATGTATGTACCGGAAAAAGTTTTGGATAACAAATATTTTGAAGGACTTGTTGAAACGAACGATGAATGGATTACAACAAGAACAGGAATTAAAGAAAGAAGACTTTTAGAAAAAGGAGCTACAAGCGATTTAGCTGCCGAAGCAGTTAAAGATTTGCTTAAAACTTCCAATACCGATCCTTTGGAAATAGATGCAATTATTGTTGCAACAATCACTCCCGATATGATTTTCCCTAATACAGCTGCATTGGTTCAGCATAAAACAGGATTAAATAATGCATGGGGTTTTGATCTTTCCGCGGCTTGTTCGGGTTTCTTATTTGCTTTGCAGACAGGTTCAAGTTTTATTGAAAGCGGACGTTATAAAAAAGTTATTGTTGTTGGTGCCGATAAAATGAGCGCATTGGTCGATTATACAGACAGGAATACCTGCATTCTTTTCGGAGACGGTGCTGCAGCTGTTTTACTTGAACCTTCTAAAGATTTTACTTTAGGATTTCAAGATTCTATTTTACATATTGACGGTTCCGGAAAGGATGCTTTACATGTAAAAGCAGGTGGAAGCCTTTACCCGGCAAGCTACGAAACTATTGATAAAAAAATGCATTATATGTATCAGGACGGGAAAGCAGTTTTTAAAGTTGCTGTAAAAGGAATGGCTGATGTTTCTGCTGAAATTATGAAGAAAAATAACTTAAAGTCCGAAGATATAGCTTTTCTTGTTCCTCACCAGGCAAATTTAAGAATAATTGAAGCTACTGCCCAACGCATGGGAGTTAGTAAAGATCAAGTAACTATCAACATTCATAAATACGGAAACACTACTGCCGCAACTATACCTTTATGTCTTGTTGAGTATTACAGAGAAGGTAAAATTAAAAAAGGCGATAAACTTGTTCTTGCTGCTTTTGGAGGAGGATATACGTGGGGTGCAGCATACATTGTATGGAGTATGGACTAATGGGAAAAACAGTATATATTTATCCCGGACAGGGAGCGCAATATGTGGGAATGGCTAAAGATATTTTTGAAAATTCCGCAATAGCAAAAGATATTGTTAAAGAAGCTGAGGAAGCAATAAAGTTTAAATTATCGGAAGTTATGTTTGAAGGTCCGATGGATTCGTTAAAACAGACCGATATAACTCAGCCGGCAATATTTCTTCACAGCGTAATATTAACATCACTAATAAAAAATAATAAACCAGATATGACTGCAGGTCATTCGCTGGGAGAATATTCAGCTTTAGTTGCTTCCGGTGCAATGAAATTTACAGATGCTATAAAACTTGTAAGGTTCAGAGGACAGGCTATGCTTCAAGCCGGAATTGATAATCCGGGTACTATGGCAGCAGTTGTAGGACTTACTTCCCAGCAAATTGAAGAAATTTGCACAGATGCTTCGGAATCCGGAATTGTACAGGGAGCAAATTATAATTCTCCAGGGCAAATTGTAATTTCAGGATCTGTTTCGGGAGTGCAGCGCGCTATGGAAATTTGCAAAACAAAAGGCGCGAGAATGGTTA
The DNA here is from genome assembly GCA_964437215.1 of uncultured Melioribacteraceae bacterium. Lineage (GTDB taxonomy): Bacteria > Bacteroidota > Ignavibacteria > Ignavibacteriales > Melioribacteraceae > JAAYAN01. The sequence continues at coordinate 3,146 of CAYTFZ010000064.1, forward strand.
AAGAACTTGTTGTAAGCGGAGCATTTCATTCTCCTCTGATGCAAAGTGCAAAAGATTCGCTGAAAACAAAATTGGATGAAACTCAAATAAATAATGCCGAAATACCGGTATATGCAAATGTAACTGCCAAACCTGTAACTGACAAAAATGAAATTAAAAGATTACTTTTCGAGCAGGTTACAGCTCCCGTAAGATGGGAAGAAACAATAATAAATATGATCAATGACGGTGCAGATAACTTTATTGAAATAGGTCCCGGAAAAGTTTTGCAGGGTCTTGTTAAAAGAATAAATCCTGATGTTAAAGTATCGGGAATTGATAAATTTTCGGAATTGGAAAATATCGCTTAAAAAGAGGAGATTTAAATTGAATCTTAAAGGAAAAAAAGCTGTTGTAACAGGCGGCTCCCGTGGAATAGGAAAGGGAATTGTGCTTGAACTTGCATCAAAAGGATGCGATATAGTTTTTACATTTAACAGTAATGAAGAAGCTGCGAAAAATGTTGAAAATGAAGCATCTGCCAAAGCAGTAAAAGTATTTTCATTTAAAGCCGATGCATCATCTTTTAATGATGCTCAGAAAGTGTTAGAGTTTACAGAAGAAAAACTTGGCGGAGTTGATTTCTTAATTAATAATGCAGGGGTTACTAAAGATAACCTTTTATTAAGAATGAGCGAAGCAGACTTTGATTCTGTTATAGATGCGAATCTTAAAAGTGTTTTTAATTATACAAAAGCAGCATTAAAACCAATGATGAAACAGCGCTTCGGAAGAATAGTAAATATTGCTTCGGTAGTAGGTTTAATAGGAAATCCCGGACAAGCAAATTATGTTGCTTCAAAAGCCGGAGTGATAGGAATGACAAAATCGAATGCAAAAGAATTAGCTTCGAGAAATATAAATGTTAATGCTGTATGCCCCGGTTTTATTGAAACAGATATGACCGGAAAACTGAATGAGCAGCAAAAAGATGCAATGTTAAAGATGATTCCGCTTGCACGTTTCGGGAAATCTGAGGATATTGCTAAAGTTGTAAGTTTTCTTGTCAGCGATTCTGCTGACTATATTACCGGACAGGTAATTGCCGTTGATGGCGGTATGGTAATGTGATTTTAATTAACTAATATTCAAACAAACTTAGGGAGTATCGAAAAATGGATATTGCAGCTAAAGTAAAAGAGATTGTTATTGATAAACTTGGTGTTGAAGAATCGCAGATTACACCTGAAGCATCTTTTACTAACGATTTAGGCGCAGATTCTTTAGATATCGTTGAATTGGTTATGGGATTCGAATCTGAATTCAATATTTCAATTCCGGATGAAGACGCTGAAAAAATAACAACAGTTGGCGATGCCGTAAAATATCTTACAGAAAAAGTTGGTTAATATTAAATAATGCCGCTTTTTGGCGGCATCTTTTTATTTGTTTATAAATCATTCTGGAAAAAATTATGAGTAGAAGAAGAGTAGTAGTTACAGGTATAGGAACAGTTTGCCCGATTGGTAACACAGCTGAAGAATTTTTGCAGGGACTTCAGGAAGGAAGAAACGGAATAGGAAAAATTACAAAATTTGATACAACAAATTTTGATACAAAAATTGCTTTTGAAATTAAAAATTTGGATCTGGATAAATACATTGATAAAAAAGCTGCAAAAAGAATGGATCCTTATACTCATTATGCCGTTGCTTCTTCTGTGATGGCTAAAGAAAATTCAGGACTTGATCTCGAAAAAATAAACCTTGAAAGATCGGGCGTAGTTTTCGGAAGCGGCATTGGCGGAATGGATACTTTTGAAACACAACATTCTATTTATCTTGAAGGCGGACCTAAAAGAGTCAGTCCATTTTTTGTACCGATGATGATTTCCGATATTGCAGCCGGGCAAATATCAATTCGTTACGGATTAAAAGGACCAAATTATGCTACTACATCTGCCTGCGCAACCTCATCTCATGCTATTGCAGATGCATTTATGCTTATTCAAAGAGGTTCAGCTGACCTTATGTTTACCGGCGGTGCAGAGGCTGCTATTTCGCCGATGGCTATCGCAGGATTCAATTCTGCCAGAGCATTATCAACTCAAAATGAAAACTACCTTACTGCTTGCCGTCCGTTTGATAAAAACAGAGATGGATTTATTATGGGCGAAGGTGCTGGAACAATTATACTTGAGGAATTAGAACATGCAAAAGCCAGAGGTGCAAAAATTTATGCTGAAATAGTTGGTGTCGGTTTGACCGCTGATGCATATCATCTTACAGCTCCTGCTCCAAATGGAGAAGGTGCAGTTCGTTCTATGCGCGAAGCTTTAAGAGACGGCGGTGTTAATCCTGAAGAAGTCGACCATTTGAATGCACACGGCACATCTACAGAATTGAATGATAAAAATGAAACAATAGCTATTAAAACTGTGTTCGGAGAACATGCTTATAAAATGAATGTTAATTCCGTAAAATCAATGACTGGTCATCTTCTTGGTGCAGCCGGAGCAGTTGAAGCCATTGCTTCTATATTGGCGCTTTATCACGGTTTTATACCGCCAACAATTAACTATTCGGAACCTGACCCTGATTGCGATTTAAATTATACTCCGAATAATGCAATTGAAAAGAAAATTAAATATTCATTAAGCAATACTTTTGGTTTTGGCGGACATAATGCTTCTTTATTATTTAAGAAATTTGAAGGATGATAATTGAATTTCTTATTTTTGCCCTTTTTAGGTAAAGATAGAAAAAATGAAACAATCTGGAGCAAAGATTATCCTGCTGCAGGGAAGCAAAGTATAATATCTCTTAATAATATGCTGGGGTATCGGTTAAATAATCCCCGGTATTTTATTAAAGCTTTAACCCATCGTTCATATCTGGAAATATCACCAAACTTGGATAAGTCCTACGAAAGACTTGAGTTTTTAGGAGATTCTGTTCTTGGGATGATAACAGCAGAATATCTTTTTCAAAATTTTAATAAAGAACCGGAAGGATTTTTAACAAAGACAAGATCACAGTTAGTAAACCGCGATACTCTTGCTATTGCAGCTGAAAAAATTCATCTTGATTGTTTTCTTTTATACGATAAAAGATTTTTACGCTCGGAAGATAAAGGGATGAAATCAATTCTTGCCGATGGTTTTGAAGCTTTAATAGGAGCTATTTATCTTGATGCGGGAATAAACGAATGCCGGAAATTTATATTAAAAAATCTTATTCTGCCATGCATATCTGATGGCTCGTATCTTCAAAATAAAAATTATAAAGGGATGTTGCTTGAATATTGCCATTCGAAGGGGATAAAAAACTTTTATTACAATCTAATTAATGAAGAAGGGCCCGAGCATAATAAAACTTTTCTTGTAGAAGTTAAAATTGAGGAAAAAAGCATTGGTATTGGAACCGGTAACAGCAAAAAAACAGCTGAACAAAATGCTGCAAAAAACGCGTTGGAACAAATGGATATCTCTTCTGAGTGAACTTCTGATTTTAATCACTTTACGAAATTTTCTTTTTGAAACCATAAAGATTACACATAAGTTTATTTATATTAAAAATTAAAATAGTGGAAATATGAAAAACGTTGAATTTACGGATAAGTTTATAAACAGGCATATTGGACCAGATAATTTGCAAAAGAATGTTATGCTTGATTTTATAGGTCTTAAATCTGATAATGACCTGATGATAAATATAATACCCGAAAACATTCAAATGAAAAATGAACTTGAATTAGAAAATGAAATATCGGAATTTGAGTTTCTTTCTCACCTTAAGCAAATATCACAAAAGAATAAGGTTTTCAAATCTTTTATCGGATTAGGTTATTATCCTTCGATTACTCCAATGGTTATTCAACGGAACATTTTAGAAAATCCTGGATGGTATACCCAATATACTCCATATCAAGCAGAAATTTCTCAAGGCAGGTTAGAAGCTTTGCTGAATTTTCAGACAATGATTTGCGATTTAACCGGCTTGCCTTTATCAAATGCTTCTTTGCTTGACGAAGGAACAGCTGCCGCCGAAGCAATGATTATGTCTTTTACAGCAAGAAAAGACAAAGATAAAAACACATTTTTTGTTTCGGATGAAGTTTTCCCTCAGACAATAGATGTAGTATGTACGCGGGCAGAAGCATTAGGAATTGAAATTGTTATAGGAAAACATACTGAATTAAAAGATTTGCAAAAAATCTTTGGGGTGTTGGTTCAATATCCTTCGTCAAAAGGAGAAATTTACGATTATACCGATTTCTTTAAAACAAATTCTGAGAAAGGTGTTTACAATGTTATTGCAGCAGATTTACTAAGTCTCGCTTTACTTACTTCTCCCGGTGAATTAGGTGCAGATGTAGCAGTTGGAACAACACAGCGATTTGGTGTTCCTATGGCTTACGGAGGACCTCATGCTGCATATTTTGCTGCAAAGGATGAATTTAGAAGACAAATTCCGGGCAGAGTTATCGGAATGTCTGTTGACAAATTTAATAAACCTGCTTTGCGTATGGCTTTGCAAACCCGAGAACAGCATATCAAAAGAGATAAAGCCACTAGTAACATTTGTACATCACAGGTGCTGCTGGCAATTATGGCTTCGATGTATGCTGTATATCATGGACCGGAAGGTTTGAGAAAAACAGCTCAGAGGATATATAATTTAACTGAAATTTTAGCAAGATCGTTGCGCAAGCTGAATTATAAAATAATAAATGATTTATTTTTTGACACTCTTACAATAAAGATTGAAGATGAAAGAATATACTCAGATATCAAAACTTTATCAGAAAATAATTTGTTAAATTTTGGCTATTTTTATGAAAATTGCATCACTGTTTCAATATCGGAAGTTACTACAATACAAGATATAAAAATTATTGCAGGAATATTTGCTGAGTTTGTCTCGAACACTAATATGAGCGCACAGGATTTTTCATCAAAAGATAGAATGCCGATTCCTGATAAGAATTTAAGGAAAACAGAGTTCCTTGCGCATCCAGTATTCAACTCCTATCATTCCGAAACGGAAATGATGCGTTATATTAAAAAACTTGAAAGAAAGGATTTATCTTTAACTCATTCAATGATTTCGCTTGGCAGCTGCACAATGAAGTTAAATGCAGCTTCGGAAATGGCCGGAATTACTTGGAGCGAGTTTGCTAATATTCATCCATTTGCTCCGGAAGATCAGGTTGAAGGATACCGATTGCTTATTAAAGAATTAGAAAATCAGCTTAAAATTGTAACCGGATTTGATGCTGTATCGTTGCAGCCGAATTCTGGTGCACAAGGTGAATATGCAGGATTGATGGTAATCCGTGCATATCATCATTCAAGAGGTGATTTTAACCGGAATGTAGTTCTTATTCCTTCTTCGGCGCATGGTACAAATCCGGCAAGCGCAGTAATGGCAGGAGGAAAAGTAACAGTTGTTGGATGTGATAAAGACGGAAACATTGATATTGAAGATTTAAGGAAAAAAGCTCAAGAAAACAAAGAAAATTTAGCTGCGTTGATGGTTACTTATCCTTCAACTCATGGAGTATTTGAAGAAGAAATTAAACAGATATGCGAAATAATACATAGTTGCGGCGGTCAGGTTTATATGGATGGCGCAAATATGAATGCGCAGGTAGGGTTAACAAGTCCGGCATTAATAGGAGCCGATATTTGTCATCTAAATTTGCATAAAACTTTTGCCATTCCTCATGGCGGCGGCGGACCGGGAGTAGGACCTATTGCAGCTGCAAAACATCTGGCATCTTTTTTACCGGGACATCCTGTAATTAAAACCGGAGGCGAAAAAGCTATAAGGGCTTTATCGTCGGCTCCTTGGGGAAGCGCAGGTATTTTAATGATTCCTTACGGATACATTAAAATGACGGGAGCAAAAGGATTAAAAACTGCTACAGAGACAGCAATCCTTAATGCAAATTATATTAAGGAAAAATTAAAAAATACTTATCCTGTTTTATTTGTTGGTAAAAAAGGATTTGTTGCACACGAGATGATTCTGGATATGAGAGAATTTAAAATTTCTGCCGGTATTGAAGTAGAAGATATTGCAAAAAGACTTATGGATTACGGATATCATGCCCCGACTGTTTCTTTTCCGGTGCCGGGAACTTTAATGATAGAACCTACTGAAAGCGAATCGAAAGCTGAATTGGATAAATTTTGCGATGCGATGATTTCAATCCGAAATGAAATAAAAGAAATTGAAGATGGTTTATTCAGCAGAGAAGATAATGTTCTTAAAAATTCTCCGCATACAGCGGATGAAGTAATTTCGGATAATTGGCAGCACAGTTATTCGCGCGAAAAAGCTGCATTCCCGCTTTCGTGGGTGAGAGAAAATAAATTCTGGCCTTCAGTATCAAGGATTAACAATGCTTACGGCGACAGAAATCTTGTTTGCACCTGTCCTCCTGTCAATTCTTATAAAGATTGATAAGGCTTGAGAGTATTATTACCGGATTAAAAATATCGTTTTTTGAAAGAGTATTCGTAATTTATCTATTATTGATTCCTCAACTTTCAGCTTCAGGTTTCGGAGAAACAGACTCGGTATTTTATAATAATGATGATATCTTTATTGTTGATTCGATAAAAATTAGCGGAAATGAAAAAACTGAAAATCATGTTATATCGCGGGAGTTAAATTTTGATATAGGTGATACAGTAAGCGGAAAAATGTTAAATTTTTGCCGAGAAAGAATTTACAGCCTCGGACTCTTTTCAAACGTTAAGATAATACCACACCTGACAGAGAATAGTACAGAAATTGAAATAAATTTAAGAGAAAGCTGGTATATTTATCCTCTTCCATATCTTAATATAGAAAACAGCTCATTTAAGCGAGCTTCTTACGGATTTAATCTTCTTATTAAAAATTTTCGCGGAAGAAACGAAACCATCAGCACATTTGTTACTTTTGGGTATAATCCCACTGTTTCTCTTCAATACCAAGTTCCACTATTGTTTCCCGATGAGGATATAAGTTTCTTATCAAGAATATTTTATGGAAAAGTAAAAAATAAAAGTTTAAAAGCAGAAAATCTTCTTGGAAGAGAGTTTAACAATAAACTATACGGAGGCGAGATTATTTTAGGCAAGCGGCTAAACATTTATAATACTGTATATGCTATGTCTGCTTATAATTATCAGGAAGCTGATATCCCAGAAGATGATTTTAAGAATAAAATATGCCGCGTCCCTTCGCTGGGAGTTTCTTACGAGCTAGATACGCGCGATTTAAAACAATTTCCTGCTGAAGGATATTTTATAACGGGACAGTGGCTTTATAACGGATTTGGGATTAATAACAGGAAATACAGTATTATAAAAGCAGACTACCGGGAATATAGGAGAATAACAGAAAATTTACTGACAAAATGGCGTTTAACCGGAAGGCACGCTTTCGGTAAAAACATTCCAGCTTACGATCATTCATTTTTCGGTTACGATGAAATTGTAAGAGGACATAAAGATGATGTAAGGGAAGGCAATAATTATTTGATGGCATCGTTTGAAGTAAAATATCCAGTCATCGAGGATTGGGATGTTTCTGTAAAATTGCCGCTTCTTCCAAGAAGTCTTACTTCTGCAAGAGTGGCTGTTTATATAGAAACATTCGGCGATACGGGGCTAACTTTTAATAACAACGAAAAAGTTTCGCTTAAACAGCTTTATTCCGGTTACGGGGCAGGATTGACTTTTCTGGTATTCCCTTATAATGTTTTCAGGGTTGCATATGCTTTTAACGAATACAGCAAAGGAGAGGTTATTTTTGCAACAGGATTTTCCTTCTAAAATTGAACTGTACTATACAGCGGAAAAAATTGAAAACGGAATTATCAGTATTTCCGGCGAGGAAGCCAATCATATTTTAAACGTTATGCGGCACAAAGTTAATGATGTATTATATGTTACAGATGGCAAAGGAAGTTTTATAAAGTCGCGGATTACGTCTGCAGAAAAGAAGAGAATTACAGCCGAAATAATTGAAAGTAAAATTTATGAAAGAAAATTTGCTGAATATATTTTTTGTTTGCCGCGTTTAAAAAATGCTGACCGGTTTGAATTTGCCCTTGAAAAGTGTGTTGAACTGGGAATAAACAGATTTATAGTTTACGATGCTGAAAAAAGCGTTGCAAAAGGCGACAAAACAGAAAGGTGGAATAAAATTGCTCTTTCTGCTATGAAACAATCACTCAACTTTTATCTTCCCGAAATAAGTTATAAAAAATCTCTGCAGGAAATTCCAAAGGATGGAATTAAAATTATGTTTGAGCAGGAATTCGGTTTAAGTCTGCAGGATTTTATTGCATCCGGTAAAACAAATAAAGATAATGATTATTATTTAATTTTCGGTCCCGAGGGCGGACTTTCTGTATCGGAACAAAACCTTAAAGGCGAAATAATAAGACTGCATTTAACATATAACAGATTAAGAACAGAAACAGCAGTTATAATGGCAGCATCGAATATTATTAAAAGATAATTTTTTCAAAGGTATTTAAAAAGTACAATTAAAGTTATATCTTTAAGCAGTTATTCATAATTTAATTACATAATATGAACCCAATAATAATAGCAACTCTTGCAATAATATTTGCTTTATCCGTAATTGTTATGTTATCAATTAAAGCATTTCGGATATTAAGTCAGCTTAAACAGCAAAAAAAAAATACTTCAGGATCGAAAATTCAGGAAAAAACCGATTTATTGATGAGTATACAAGACTTAGCCCAGAGTATGCTTAACAATAATTTGAATATAACAGAAGGAAGTATCCGGATTAAAGTACTTCTCGATCATTTCGATCCGCAAAAAAAAATAAGAGATGAATTTATTGTTTTTTACGAATTATATTCTGCCACCGAGCATATGCCCAGGCATAAAGACAGGGATAAATACACTTGTGACGATCTAAAAATATACGATGATGAACGTGAAAAAATTGAAAAGAATTTTCAGCAAAGAATTTTTGATGCTTGCAGGAAAATTTCGGATTTCGAGTTTAATTTATAAATTATCTGATAATATTTGTGAAGAAGAAAGCTTATGCGAGTATTGATTGTAGAAGATGACAGATCGAGCAGAATATTACTTCACAAATATCTTTTAAAAATGGGACTTGAATCTGTTGCTGTAAATAATGGAATTGAAGCAATAGAAGAACTAAAAAAAAATGAGTATGACGTTGTAATAACCGATTGGCTTATGCCTGAAATGGACGGGCTGGAACTGATTCAATACATCCGTAAAAACATTAAACCCAATCCAACTATTATTGTTACAACAGCAATTGCTTCCGCCGAAGCAAAAAGAAGAGTATTATTATCGGGTGCGGATGATTACTTTTCAAAACCTATTAATATTATGGATGTGAAAGAAAAAATTGATTTGCTTGAATTGAGAAAAACAAGCAATATCGAAATCCCATCTAAGTTTATTGTTGAAACATCAAGAAAACTGCCAGAAATTGTAGGAGTGGGAATAGCTGCAAGTACCGGAGGTCCTCCTGTTTTAATTGAATTATTTAAAAATCTTGAATATACAGAAGACGCTGCTTTTTTTGTTGTTCTGCATGGTCCGGCATGGATGCTGAAAACATTTTCGGAAAGGGTGCAGCTGGAAACTGATTATAAAGTATTTTTAGGGCAGGATGGGCAGCCAATTAAAGGAGGAGAAATTTATTTCGCTCCTGGTGATTTTCATATGATAATTCACGATAAAAAAATGAATTTAGCGATTTCGGATGATAAGCCGGAAAACTTTGTTAAACCGGCAGCAGATCCTCTTTTCAGAAGTCTGGCAAATACTTTCGGTAAAAAAACAATTGGTGTTGTTTTAACAGGAATGGGTAAGGACGGAACAATCGGCAGCGGTTATATTGCTGCTTCAGGAGGAATTGTTATTGCTCAGAATCCTAAAACCGCAAGTTTAGCCTCTATGCCCCAGAGCGTGGTTGATTTACGAATTGCAAAAAATTATTATGATGCAGAACTTATTCCGAAAAAAATAATCGAAATGGTAACCAAATTAAAAAATCAGCAATAATATTTCTAACTTATAGTTTTTCAGCATAAATACATATTATATTCTCCGGAAGGAGATCGATAAGTATTATCTATCTCTATAATTTTGCTCTTAAAATGAAAAAAAAACTCAAGATTTGTCATCTTCCTGTAATTCTGTATCTGAACTGGTTTTTAGATATTTATTTCCGTCGTTCCATTTGCGTTTTCCTATTGTAAAAATAGGTATTATTAATGGAATAAATAATAATATATACCACCAGTTAAATGCAGTTTCGAACTCGGAACGATAAACTATATAAGCCCAAAAGATAGAAACAACTACAGTATTTAATATCGGAAGAAATAATTTCCAGAATTCAACATCAGGCTTGCGCCAAGGCGCATTTTTAAAAACGAAGAAAAAAGCCATAGCAACTATAATAAGTCCCAATATACCGTTTTTTGTTTCACCCTGAAAAATAAGGACAATTGATAGTATGAAAATCCAGGAAAAAGATCCTATCCAACCGAAAATCCAGCCCAATTTTTCACCCTTTCTGTTACTCATTTTGTTATTCCTTAAAATGTTCCTAAAACAATAAGTATGTTCGAAAATAAACCTTTTTTATTAAATTCCATAAACCAATTTTATATAATTAAAAATTTAGAACAATGATAATAATTACAGATAATGTTTCGTTTACCGAAAACTTTTTTGGAAAGGAATTTAAATGGGAAATTATTTCCGACAATACTTTTAATGAAACTGAAACAGTATGTAATGAAATATTTGAGAGGAAAATAATATGGCAAACCGAAGAACCCGAAATACAATTTTGGGAATATCTTTTTATTTGCGAAGAATCCTTAAAATCGCAATATGATATAATTATTGAGTTATTAGATAAAAATAAAATTAATTTTTCTTCCTGTTTATGTATTGCCGGAAGCGGTAAAAATTTTCATGGTAACCGGAATCGTTATTGGGAAAGTGTGAAGGGGAACATACATTTATCGGCATTAATAAGACCTGATTGCCGAATTGAGAATTTTCATACTGGAATAGTTGTTGCTTCGGCAGTAGCGGTAATACGTACAATTGATGAAATACCGGAACTTGAAAACAAAGCTTCTATTAAATGGGTAAACGATATTTTAATAGAAGGAGAAAAAGTAGGAGGCATTATTGCTCATGCTAAAACGGAAGGAGAAATTATTAACAGTTTAGTTATTGGCATTGGATTGAATATTTTTGCAGCTCCTTGTATTAAATCCGACTCAATTGTGCATAATTCCACTTGTATATCAAATTTTATTAAAAAAAATACAATTTCGCTAAAATCAGTTTTCTATTCTCTTGTTAAAAACCTATATTTAGATTACGAAAATTTAAAATATGAAAAATATAATTCCATTTTGAATTTTTATAGAAATAGGTCTTTGATATCAGGGAAAAAAGTAAAAGTAATTTCTGATCCGTTAGATGGAGAAAGTACTGAGATATATGAAGGAATAGTAGAAAAGATTGGAGAAAATTTGGAATTATATTTCCAAGATAAAAAAACACCCGTCACTAAAGGCAGACTAATAGTCTGACTTAAAAAAAACTTTTATTTTTTTTCTTAAAATAACCCATAACTGAAAATTATAAATTAAATTATAGAGATAATATGGAACATAATATTCTATCGGTATGCTTATCGGCGGTAGTTGCATCATTCATAATATTACCATCGTTAGCCATTATTATGCATTTTATTGTTGCAATTTTTCCAAAGGAAGAATTTAAACCTGTTGAAAAATCGGTTAATTTTAACGACGAAGCAGTTCTTTCAGCAATTAAAACCGCATATCAAAATCTTTATCCAGGTGTAAAAATAAAAGAAATTACGGAGAATAAATAATATGATATTTACAGAACAGAAGAAAAAAATTAATGTTCACTTTACGCCTTTCAGAGACGGACTTCAAAGTTCGTTTGGCGGAAAAGTAAGATTAAATGATTTTTTGCCGGCAATGGAAATGGCTGCAAAAGCGGGATTAAGAC
>CAYTFZ010000065.1:0-10151 GCA_964437215.1 uncultured Melioribacteraceae bacterium
GTGAGCGCAGGTGGTCTCGAACCACCGACCCTCTGCTTAAAAGGCAGATGCTCTACCACTGAGCTATGCGCCCATTTTTTTAGACTTCAAAGTTAGTATTTTTATCAAAAAAAGGCAAGAAATTATTTTTTGTTTTTCAATTTTTTCCAAAAACTTCTATGTTGTCTTTATCTTTTTTGATAACATAATCGAATAGTATTTTTTCCTCTTCATTTAAAATAGGATTTTCGCGCACAGTATATATAGTTACTTCCTCTTTATTTTTAATTGTTCTTATTTTTTGCGCTAACAGTTTTTCGTTTAATAAAGGCAGGTTTTCTCCTAAATATACAATAGACGGCAGCTCATTCATAAATAGCTTCAGCCCCTCGGCTCCAGTTTCAGCTTCAATAACATTATAGCTGCTTTTCATTTCGTTAGCAAAAACCATCCTGAATTCTTTGTCCTTATCTACTATTAATATTTTCTCCCTGTTAAGTTCGGCAGTTCCAATTTTCTTCAGTATTTCTTCTTCATCTTTTTTCATTCTTCGGATGGTTTCAAATATTTCTTTAATCCTGTTATAAGCGGCATCATAAATAAGAGGCTTAAGAATATAATCGAGGACACCCATCCCCATTACTTTTTCTATCACCTGCCGCTCGCTAACTGCAGTAAGCATAATTACAGGCATTTTACTGAATTTTTTATCTGCTTTAATTGCTTCTAATGTTTCGATGCCATTCATCACTGGCATTGTAACATCTAAAAATATTACATCCGGTTCTTCTTCTTTCAATTTTGATAAAGCTTCCAAACCGTTACTTGCACTCACAACATTGCAATTGAATTTTTTTATCAACAACCTGCTGATAAACATATTTACATTCGGGTCGTCGTCAACAACTAATATTTTTGCCATTTATGTTTCCTGCAATAAATGCATTAAGAATTACTGATTCAAAACTAACAATTTTTAACTTTTTTTCAAATCTGACATATTATCGAAAAATTATAATTTCTTTAAATAGTATTTAAACTTTATATTATCCATTGTTTGTAGTTTTGTATTGATTTTTGTTATATTAACATATTAAACGATTATATGTACCTATGATTAGAAATAGCAGAATTCTTATTGCTGATGACGATGAAACTCTCTGTTATTTGCTTAAAGAAGAGCTTATAAATGAAGGTTTTTTAGTTGATAATGTTTACGACGGAAACGACGCCATAAACAAAATCAAAAAACAGAAATACGATATTTTGCTGCTTGATCTTGAAATGCGTGAGGTATCAGGCGAAGCTGTTCTTGAGTTTGTAAAAACAAATTGTCCTGCCTTGCAAGTTATCGTTTTAACCGCAAAAACTGAAATCCGTACGGCTATTGAGTGCATAAAACTCGGGGCATACGATTTTATCACAAAACCATATCAGTTCGATCAATTATTAGTTATAATTGAAAGAGCGCTTGAACATCAAAATCTTATAGTACAGAATAAAATTCTCGAAACAAAAGTCAGTAAAAATTCTGCCGGCAGCATAATAGGCCAAAGCAAAAAAATTAAGGAAGTAATAAATTTAGCCGAAAAGGCTGCAATATCCGATTCAAATATTCTTCTTCAAGGCGAAACAGGGACGGGTAAAGAATTATTCTCAGAATATATTCACAAATGCTCGCCGCGCTCCGAAAAACCTTTCGTAGCTATAAATTGTGCTTCTTTGCCCGATCAGCTTATTGAAAGCGAATTATTCGGATACGAAAAAGGCGCCTTTACCGATGCAAAAACTTCAAAACAGGGGCTTGTTGAAATTGCTGACGGAGGCACTTTATTTTTAGATGAAATAGGGGAATTGAGCCTTACTTTGCAGCCTAAACTTTTAAGATTTCTTGAAAATGGAGAGTTCCGAAGAATTGGCGGCGTGAACACTATAAATTCAAATGTAAGAGTAATCGGCGCTACAAATAAAAATCTTATGGAAGAATCGGAAAAGAAAAACTTCCGGCGCGATTTATTATTCAGACTTAATGTTATTACACTAACAATTCCGCCTCTGCACGAACGTGAAAATGATATTATTCTTTTGGCTGAATATTTCCTTGAAAAAAAATCACCCGTCCGGGCACCTAAAGTTTTATCCGACGAAGCTAAAAATCTTTTATTAAAATATGATTTTCCAGGAAATGTACGTGAATTGAGTCACATAATCGAAAGAGCTATTATTTTTTCGGATGGAAATATCATTAAGGCGAAAGATTTAAATCTGCCCAAAGAACAGGACAGGAATCCTATTTTTTCAGAAAATGTTATAAATCCCGCTTTATCTTTAGAAGAAACTGAAAAAATATTAATACATAATTCGCTTGTTCAAAACGACTGGAACCGTGAAAACACTGCACGGGCTTTAGGAATCAGTCAAAAAACATTATATACCAAAATTAAAAAATACAACCTTAAGTGATTATTGAAAATTCAAATATTCATCAGTTTGTAAGCAGCAGTAATTTTAAATTCTTTTTTGACCTGATAAATGTGCCTGTTGCTTTTATTTCTGTTTCTAATAAAGTGATTTTCGAAAATTTACGGTTTAGTAAACTTAATGCAAAAACCAAAAAAGCAATTGCTTCCCTAAATCTAGATTTTAATGAAAACAGCCATAATTACAATATCGATACCTCAAATTTAATTATTGCTGTTTCAAAAGTTTTTGAGAGCGATAATTTAACCGGCTTTTTCCTCCAGGTAAACTGTAAAGAAAGCATACTCCCCGATCAGAATAAATTACATTCAATTGCTCACGATTTTAATAACATTCTAACAAGCGTTAATAACAGTCTGTCGCTTATTAAAACAAAAAATCTTGTGCAGCCCGATGGCAAAGCTCTTATCGAAAACATTGGTAAATGCACTTTCAGAGCAGCTGAAATTACACGCGAATTACTTTCCAAAAACACAGCATCTATTGTTAAAACTGAATTTGATATTCTTGCTGTTATCAAAGAAGTTATTGATGCAATTACTCATACAGCTGATAAAAAAGTTGTTTTTAATTTAACAGGGAATACCAAGCAAATTTTCATATACGGCAACCCGAATGACATATACCGCAGCATTTTTAATATAGTGCTTAATGCTGTTGAAGCTATAGAAGACAAAGGTGAAATTTCAATAATTTCGTCAGTGAAAAATCCTGAATTTATGAAACAAAACTTAGGGATTGAAACAAAAAACAACTTTGCTGAAATTCTTATTAAAGATAACGGCTGCGGAATGTCGCCCGATACAATAAATAAGATTTTTGATTTAAATTTTTCTACTAAAAAAAGAAAAAGAAAATCGGGACTTGGGTTAAGCATTGTTAAAAAGAGCATTGAAGAACACGAAGGCAAAATATTTGTCGAGAGTACAAAAGGCAAAGGCACTGCCTTTTCAATTTATCTTCCTTCCGTTGAAACTGAAACAAAACACAAGACCAATAATAAAAATAAAACTATTTTAATAGCAGAAGATGAAGTAATGCTCCGCGAGTTGCTGAGAGATTTGATAGAATCTTATCAATATAATGTAATAGAAGCTTCGAACGGGAAAGAAGCATTAGACATTCTTAATGAAAACCGCAACATCAATCTGTTAATTATTGACCGTAAAATGCCGGATATAGACGGCATTGAATGTATTAGAAAAATTCGCGAAAAACTTAAATCGGATTTGCCGATAATTTTAGCTTCGGGTTCGCCCTCAATTAATGAAATTGATTATTCGAAACTGAAAATAGATGCAATATTGAATAAACCTTATAACTTCCCGAATATGTTAAATTTAATCAGTTCGCTGCTGGACTAGAATCTTCCCCGATATTTTTAATATCCACCATTTTTGTATCATTTACATAATCAACAAAAACCGGTCTTCTAATCGAGCTTAGCTGATCTAAAATTTCAATGATATCTTTTGATGCTTTTTCAATAAACTGAATGCGTTTGCTTATTCCTTCTTTACTTACTTCTTCCTTGTTAAGCTCGCGCCTGATTGCAGCAATTGAAAGGTTTATTAAAGTTAATGGCTGTTTAATTTCGTGATTTGCAGTAACAATTGTTGCAGCAAATGTTTTCACTTTTTCATATTCAATAAGAAGTTTTTTTGTTTCGCTGAATTTTAAAGCGGAATTAATTCTCGCCATTAATTCAGTCTTATTAAAAGGTTTCTTGATATAATCGAATGCACCGACTGCTAAACCTTGTTTAATATCTTCGGCACTTGTAAGAGCTGTAACAAGCAATATAGGAATATTTCTTGTTTCTTCCATCGAAATAAGTTTCTGACATACTTCAAAACCCGACATTCCTGGCATCATAACATCAAGTAAAATTAAATCGGGCTGTTCATCAATGGCTTTGCGTATTCCTGTCGGTCCGTCGTAAGCCGATATTGCTTCAAATCCTTCGTGTTCCAGCCTGTCCTGCAATATAAATACATTATCGGGCTGATCATCAATTACAAGTATTTTTTTCATTTAATTCCTGCAGAAAATATTTTTTTTAATTTAAATTCAATTTCCTGTCTTTTTATCGGTTTAGTAATTAAATCATTAAATCCGTTTTTATGAATAATTTCTTTATTTTCCAGCATCACATAAGCTGTTAAAGCAACAACGGGCAGTTTATCCTGATCATAAATTTTACGGATTCTTTTAATTGTTTCGAACCCATCCATTTGCGGCATCATAATATCTAGCAAAATCAAGTCCGGCTGTTCTTTACGCTGCTGGGATATGCATTCAAGTCCGTTTCTTGCAAATACAACTTCGTATCCCATATCTTTTACTATTTCGCCAATTGTGTAAAGAGTGTCGTTATCATCATCCACAATCAATATTTTTTTCTTAGCAAAATCAGCATCTGTAATGATGGGAATTTCTTCCTTAAAAAGACTATTTAATGTTATGGGATTATACGAAATTTGCAGACGTTTTCGTATGAAGTTCAGCACATCTAAAGGGTGATGTTTTTCGTTTTGCAAAACAATCTGCAAGCTTGTATTTAAAGCATTGCCGTCATTTTCATTCAAGTCTTCATCAATTAAAACAATTACAGGAATGTTCCGGGTGCTTTTATTTTCTTTAATATCTCCTATTATTTCCGGCGCAAGCTGATAATTTTCTAACGCTAACTTCAACACTATCAAATCAATTTCATTAGTAATAATGTCTGCCTGCATCGATTGGCCGGGTTTAATATTAATGACATCATAACTTTCCGGAATTCGTGATTTTTCACTTTCATTTTCATCTGTTATAAAAGCAATTCTGTTGATTTTAATATTATGATGGTCTTCAATTCTCTTAATTACTTTTGAAGTATTATTTATAAATTCAGCTTCTGTTAAATAATTATAAACATTTAATGCATAGCCTAAATTGCTTTCTGCGTCAAACAATGCTGCAATAATCGGCAAATCGGATTCTGCATTCTGTTTAATGACATCTTTCAATACAGTCCATGTCTGCTTTCCTGATGAAACAGAATTTATAATTACTCCAATCGGTTTGTCACTTATAATGCTTACTTTCAGTTTTTTTTCGTTATCAACACTTTTTACTGTGATATCATTTAATTTGAAATATTCACTTATAACATCACAAATCATTTGGTTATCCGAATATAGTATAACTGCTTTTTGCGTTTTATGAATATCCAGTCTTTCTTTTATTTTTTCACTGTAATTCTCAATATCTACAGGCAAGACTGCTGTAAATATTGAGCCGACTCCCTTTTCACTTTCAACAGATATTTTACCACCTAAAAGATCGATGTATTTTTTGGCTATCGAAAGCCCTAATCCGGTGCCGCCGTATTTCCGCGTTAACCCGCCTTCCAACTGCCGGAACTCATCAAATATTTTCTTCTGGTCTTCTTCCGATATCCCGATTCCAGTATCAATAATTTCGAATTGAATCTGATTTTTCTGATTCAAAGCCGCTGTCAGTTTAATATAACCCGATTCTGTAAACTTTATTGCATTACTTAAAATATTTAAGAGAATCTGTATTATTTTTTCTTTATCCGTATTGAAACAAAATTCTTTTGATATATTGTTTTCTAAAGTGAAATTTAATTTTTTCTGCTTTGCTAACGGACTTATCAAATCATATACTTCGTTCAGCAGCGAATAGACAAACACGTTTTCATTTTTAATTTCAGTTTTTCCTGCTTCAATTTTCGAAAATTCGAGAATGTTGCTTATCAGCGCCAAAAGCAATTTCCCGTTTTTTAAAATAAGATTGAGATCATTCTGACTATCCTTGACGGGTGTTTTACGCTGCAGCAATAATTCCGACAAACCGAGAATTGAATTTAACGGTGTGCGAAGTTCGTGGCTCATGCTCGCTAAAAATTCGGATTTTAATCTGGTCAGTTCAACTGCTTTTACTCTCTCAGTTTCGAGCTCGGCAGCCTTTTTCTGAAGAGTAGTATGCAATTCTATCAATTCCTGGTTCTTGTAACGGATTTGTTCATTTTGTTTTTGATATTCCTCATTCAGATTCTTCAAATCCTGAACGTAAGTTTCCAGCTTTTTATACGCAATTGCGTTTGCCAAACCAATTGCCAATTGGTCAAGAATATTATTAAGATATTGAATTCTTTTAATTTTTTGTGCGGAAGCAATCTCAATTGCAGCTATAACTTTTCCGCCAAAAATAACCGGCAAAACAACAATATTTTTTATTTCAACAGAAAACAGCCCTGAGTTTAATATTACATCTTTTTCTGCTAAATCAATATCTATTATTTCTTTTCCCGAAATTGCATTATGCAAATAGTTAATATTAGAGGCGTCTTTTATTTTAGCGGCATCAACTCCGTACGAAAATATTCTTTTAATTTCTTTATCTTCAATTAAATAGAGTAATCCGTAGTTACAGTTTAACGAACTGCTTATATTTTTTATTGCTACCTCTGCAAGTTCATCAATTTCGGTATGAGTGTTTATAATTCTTAGAAAATCGGTGTATTTTTTTTCCTCATCTTCTCTTTGATGAATTTCCTTAAGCATTGCATTCAATGTTAATGCAAATGTTCCAATCTCATCTTTTGTAATTACCTGAACTGTTTCCGAAAAATCACCGCTTTTTACCTTACTTACAACCTTGTTCATTAATTGAATCTGTTTTCGCATCCTGTAAGTAAAAAGCAATATTGCAATTAAAGATAAAAGACTGCCTGTAATAACAATTATCAATATTGTTGACTGCATCACTCCTGTTATCTGGTTAATCTCATCTGTCTGCAATTGAATAACAAACTTTACATCATTGCCAGTAAAAAATATGTTGTCCGGTTCATATGTAATAAAATAATTATCTTCATTACTGGTTTCTATCTTTGTAATTTCATTCTTATCCGCAAGATGCAATTTTAGATTGTAGGAGAGATTGGCATTGTTATTTGTATCGTAAGAAGCAGCAATAACTTTTTTCGCACTTAATAATATGATTCCTATTTTATCATCAGTCGCAAAACTTTTAAGCAGCTCAGGGCTCATCAGCTTTCCATAATAAACCATTCCGCCTTCGCCCAAATCATAATAGTTTATCAGAATATTCGGGTTATCCGATTTGAATTTATTAAAATCAGACTGAGGCGTAATATTTTTATACTTATCTTTTGCTAAAAAAACATTAAACTTTTTATCGGAATCGGACTGGAATGTAAAGAGAAAATCAATTGCTGAACTGTCGATATTGAGTTTCAGAATGTCCTTTTTTTCTGAAACTGTTTCGTAGATATTCAAATCCATTTCGGAAATGATCTGGCGCAGAGAATAGGAAAGATTTGTTTTCTGGGTTTTAAGCCCCTTTATTTGCTGCTGTTCAAGTAAGTTAACCGTAAGAGAAAAATAAATAAAAGCTGTTACTATTGATATTACACAAACAATGGAAAATGTAATTAGTAACAGCTTTGCATTAATCTTCATTTTCTTCTTTTTGGAGAACCTTTCGCATAGTAATTATAAGTTCATCCAGATCATAAGGCTTGTTAATAAAATCAATTGCCCCGAGTCTGGCAGAATCTATTGCGCTTCGCACATCGGCATAAGCGGTAAGCACAATTACTTTTGTATCAATGCCAATCTGCTTCAGGTTTTTCAACACAAAGAAACCGTCGTGCTGCGGCATCTTCAAATCGAGCAATATCAAATCCACATTATTGCCTTTCTGCATATACTCAACTGCTTCTGCCGCGCTGGTAACATAAGTTGTGTTGAATCCTTCTTCATTCAACTCTTCAGAAAGCACTGTGCAAAGATTTATATCGTCGTCAACAATTAAAACAGAATGCATCCGTATCTCCTATTCGTTTGTTTTTTTACTTCCGTGTTCTCTTAAATATTGCCTGTTTTCAAGTATTTCCTTATTGATTAAATCTTCCTGTTTCTGATTAACTCTTTCTTTCAATGAAGGAACAATTTCTGTCTTAACTAAAATTATAACTTCTTTCTTTATAACAGTTTCCGAGTTGTATCCTGTTAAGTACTTAATACCGAAAACCCACCATGGAAGGTCTTTCAATATAGGAATACCTCTGCGGGAAGTTGCTGTTTCGTTTACAAACAAACCGCCTATAACAATTTCTTCTCCGTTAAGCATTAAAACATCTGTTGTTGCAGTAGTCTTTTTAATTTCTGTGCTCACAGCGTCAGGTATACCTGAACTTCTTTCAACCATCAGCTTAAGCAGCACATAATCCGTGCCTTCTTCATTATAAATATAAGGAACAACTTCTATAATTGTACCTGTAGAAATAAATACGTCTGTAACGTTGCCTGAAAAATCGCGCTGTTTGATTGACCAGTCCGAACCTATCTGAATACGTCCTTTCTGCTTGTCTCTTACGCTTATATTAGGTCTTGCAACAACTTCACCGAGGTTGTTTGTTTCAAAAAACTTAAATGCGCCGCTTAAAGTACCGTCGTAATCTCCCATTTCAAAATCACTGCTTCCTTTTGTCTGGTTATCTGGTGGAGCTTCGGATGCTTGCTGGCTTGCAGCTTGTCTTTCAACTTCTCCAGTTAAAAATGTTTTCAATTCATTTCCTACAGAAAAACCCTCGCCCTGTAAAAGGAACTTCCAATTGATTCCGCGTTCCTGCATATCTGTAATATTTGCTTCGAAGAAGAGAGCTGATATTTTCACTTCCTTTGTATTAATATCTGCATAAACATCATCTTCCAGACCTTTTGTAGGATCGTTTTTGCTTCTTACTACAATCACATTAGGTGTTTCTTCGTATTCAAGATTATTATACTGAACAATAAGAAGCAAAGCTTTTTCGTAAGGCATTTTTGTAATTTCAATGCCTATCGGGTTTGTAAAATTTGCCGTGGAAACAATTTTCTTACCTTTCAATTTCTCGCTTATCTGGCTTAAAACCTCAATAGCATTATCAAACGGCAGGTTCTGCGAGAGACTTACAATTTCCTCGGGATTTGTATAACCGCTTAATGTTTTTTCCAACAATCGCTGAGCGGATACAGGTGAAATGAAAACCGCCAGTAATAATAGTACAATTAATCGTTTCATATTATTCACTCTTTATTTTTTTTTGTTTGTTTTTTCTGGTTGTTTATTTTCAAGTTTCAATGAAACTCTTTCAATAATACCGCCTTTATTCAGTATAAAATTAACCTGATTTCGGTCGTAATCGATATCTGTTAAGTGTCCGAGGTAAACTTCATCCCCATCCCAAAGCAGATATGTGTTTCCCTTTGCATCCGCTAAAAATGCTCCGTCAGGTATTAACGCAAGAAGCTGGGCGCTTTGAACATCGAGAAGATTATCAACATTCGGCGGAATTTCGTTGCGTATCTGCGGATAGAACACATCATAAATCTGGTTGGGAACAAGCTTGTTTTCCTTAAAGTTTGAAGATGCGAATCTGTCGTTATCGGAATGGAGCACCTGGATATCAAGCGAGAAATTAACAAGATAATAAGGTATTCCTTCTTCATCAACTTTAACAAAGTTTGCCAATGAAACAGATGACACTTTTTTAAGCTCTTTGCTTTGTTCGATTGCGTACAGCAGCTTGTAAACATCATTAAAATAAGCAACGCCAGTAAGTCTGTAGTTAAATAAGCTGAAATGCTGTTTCTTTTCGGCAGATACAAACT
>CAYTFZ010000065.1:10251-15101 GCA_964437215.1 uncultured Melioribacteraceae bacterium
GCAAAATTGAAGCTTACTTTATTAACAAAATCGTAAAAACGCGATTGCGATAAATTCACAGGAATGTTGAATTTCCTTGATGAAAGGATGGAATCCAGCTTGGAAAATTCAACTTTAAGCTGTTCAAGCTGCAATGTAAGCTCATCCGTATTATATTCCTGGCGCCTGTACTGCTCCAATTCTTTCTCCTTGTCGTCAATCTTCTGACCCTGAAGGTATATAGGAATAAGCCCTATCACCAATGCAACAATCAATATTCCAAGAAGTATTAAGGTATTTTTTAATTTACGGTTCATATCAGTCCACCGAATCGTTTGTTAGTTTGAAATTTAGGCTGAAAGCATAAGCGCTTTCTTCGCGCAGCGGCTCGTATAAAATGCTTTTAAGCAGAGAAGAACTGTTATAGTCGGCAAACTCAGTCAATACACTGCGCGATTGCGAATATCCGTCAACTGTTATATCTTTTCCGGATGTTTCAAGTTTAGTAATCCAGAAGTTTCTTCTTCTTTCCATAAATGATGCTATTCTTTCGGCAGTTTTGCTCCATACTTCAGCGCCGGCAGAAGCTGAATCCAATATAGCCTGGGTTTTTCCGAAGTTTTCAATCTTCTGATTTACTTCATCAATCTGCGAGAGAAGTTCCTGATTTCTTATTTTTGCCTGCTTTTTAATATTCAATTCTCTTTCGAGATCGGATATTTCCTGACTGTTGTTAAGATATTTCATTGTAAGGAAAAGAACAACAAGCGGAAGCAATGCCAGCACAACTATGGTATGCCACCCTATTTGAAAAGGCTTTTGATTCTCTTTGATGTATTTCGGTAAAATATTAAACCCTTTTGCTGTACCGGCTTGCTCGTCGAAATACTCCACAGCTGCAGCAACTGGAATTGTGAAAGCCGATACTACAGATCTGTCCTCATCATTCAAGGCGGACAGTTTCAGCTTATCGAACCCGAGTTCAATAACATTTGCTTCGGGAAAAGCGCCATAGAAAGAAAGGATAAGATTTTCGGAACTGTCTTCGCCGCAAATTACTATATTATCGAGGCGCGGCACACCGCCGTTTTCCATTTCGAGAAGAATTTTCGAAAAATAAACATCATAGGTATGAATATTCTGCGTGCCTATATCCAGAGTAGGGCCTAAATGTTTTAATTTGTTTCCTTCAAGAAAGATAAGTTTGCTGTATTCTTTTGCCGTATAAAGCACAAGACTGAAATCTTCGGGGAAAAACTCATTATTCTTTGTAACATAATGAGCAAGAGCAACATCAGCGCTTTTAATAGTGTTAATCTTATAAAACCTTTTGCCATGATAACTTGCAAGAGATTGAATAAGATTAAAAGCCTGAATATCGTGTTCAATAAAACCCGTAAGCAGCGACTTATCAATCAGTTCCGTATAATCAATTGATTCCGGGTCAACGATTATACCTTTAGAACTTTTTAAGTCGTTGCATATTATTTCAATAGTTTTCTTTTTGTCATCCGAAGTTACACCTTCGAAATTGTGATAATTTAAAACCGGTTCCGAAACTACCAGCACAAATTCGCACATAGGCAGTTTAAATTCGTTAAGACCGGCTGCAAGCAGACTGACATCCGACGAATCTGTTGACGTTAAAGCTCCGGAATCAGCTTTTTCAAATGAAATATCGCCGGAAAGCCCGTCCAAATCAACTGACGCTCCCGAATCGAAATCTCCTTTGCCTGTTACTTTACCGCCGAGTGAAATTGTTTTAAGCACTCTTATTTCTGATCCTTCGGAAGACACCACAGATACTTTTGTATCGTTTCCTTCACAGTAAACACAAATTAATGGCTTCATATTTTTTATACCGCTTTAAGTAATTGTAACATTCTGTTTTTATTATTGGAATATGCAATAGCATTTTCTCTTGAAATAGTACGCTGCTGGAATAATCTGAGCAGATCCTGCTCCATAGTAACCATACCCTGGGGTCCGCCCTGATTAATCATCATATAAATTTCGCTTGTATTATTGTTTTTAATAGCTGCCTGAACGCTCGGAGTTACAAGCAACACTTCTTTGGCGAGCACCCGTTTTCCGTCCAGACTCGGCACAAGTTTCTGCGATACAACCGAAATCAACACATCCGCAAGCCTGAGACGCACACGATCCTGTTCGTTGGTATCAACTTCCGCAATAATACGGTCGATTGATTCAACGGCAGAAGATGTATGGAGAGTTGAAAACACTTTATGACCCGTATCAGTAACTTCCAGAGCAGCCATAATTGTATCGGGGTCTCTCATTTCACCGATAATTATAATATCAGGGTCCTGGCGCAATGCCTGAATAACACCTTCCTTAAACGAAAGAACGTCCCTGCCCACTTCCCTGTGCCTGATGATGCATGCTCTTGAATTATGCACATACTCAATAGGCGCAGCTATTATAATTACGTGAGCGGGATCAAATTTATTATGAAAATCCACAATGGAATCCAAAGTGGATGATTTACCCGAACCTGTAATTCCTGTTATAAGCGAAAGTCCGAATTTTATGTAATTATGATTCATTGTGCGGATAGCATTTGCATGAAACCCGAGGGATTCAACCGGACGTATTTCGGTGTTGATTGCACGCATATTCAGCGCGAGAGAATCGAGATCGAAATATGCATCGGCGCGGAAACGTATATTTTTATTTTCGGCTTCGTAACGGAAGGTATAGCTGAAGTCGATATTTCTTTTTTCGAGGATAAGCTTGGTCTGATTATTATTCAACAAACTTACAATAAGAACCGAAGCTTCGTCAGCGGTAAAATCAGGAAGGTCCTTTACGCGTTCCTTTTTACCGAAAATACGAAACCACACGTAATTTTCGCATCCGTGACCCCCTATTTCAACGTCCGATGCCTGCCGTTCGACCATCAGAGTAAGGATGTAATTCATTAAATCGTGCAAAAGCAGTTTATGCTCTGCTTTTAATTCCGAAAAATTGCTTACTATAACATTTACCCTTTCCGGACCGAATACTGTTGGAGGAATTCGTTTTGCAAATGTCGAAAGAATAAGCTTGGCTTCATTAATCATAAGTTTAGTACCAAGTTAGAAAATGAGACAAAGATATTACTTAATTTTATCAGCATAACTTAAAAATAACTAAATCTTTTATACTTTGTCAAATAAATTTTTCAAAAGTTATTCATCTGTTGTTCCGGCAACAACCTCTGCAATGGAAGTCATTCCGAGGCGCACTTTTTCCAAACCGCTCTCTCTCAGGTTCAATGTGCCGTCTTTTTTGGCTTGAACCCTTATTTTTTCTTCATCAACTTCTTCACCGGAACGCACTATTATTTCGCGTATTTCTTTTGTAAAATATAATGATTCGTGTATGGCAAGACGCCCTTTGTAGCCGGTATTATGGCATTTCGAGCATCCTACAGCTTCAAATATTTCGTACTGTTTCCATTCTTCAACATCTAAATTAAGGGATTTGAAATATTCCTCGTCGTATTCTTCAACCTTTTTTTTGCAAATAGGGCATAAACGCCTTAAAAGTCTTTGCGCAACAATAAGATTTATAGCGTAAGCAATAAGAAAAGGCTCCACACCCATTTTAAACAAACGCGCAACCGCGCTGGGGGCATCGTTTGTGTGAAGCGTGGAAAATGTTAAGTGACCGGTATTTGCAAGTTTAATAGCAGTTTCTGCTGTTTCCTTATCGCGCATCTCACCTACGAGAACTATATCGGGGTCGTGACGCAAAATAGAACGGATTGCCTGCTCAAAATTCATTTTATGACCTATTTTAAGCTGGCGCGCGCCTTCAATAACATATTCCACAGGGTCTTCTACAGTTAAAACGTTTTTTGTAGGATTTATAACCTGATACAATGCGGCAACAAGCGTAGTACTTTTACCGCTTCCTGTAGGACCTGTCATAATAACCATTCCCTGAGGCTGGCGGATAGCTTTTTCGAATACTTTTCTACCGTAACCGATAAGACCAAGTTTATCGAGGTCTGTTATAATCTTGCTGTCGTCAAGAATTCTTATTACAATGCTTTCAAATTTATGCTTAACCTCCGTGCCTACAACGGGCAGAACAGACACACGGAAACGGATTACCCTTCCGTCGATATTCCTCTGAATATAACCGTCCTGAGCCATTTCTCTTTCAAAACGGTCCATTCCCTTCGATCTGTCTTTTACAACAGCCATCACTGCTTCGGGAAGGGTATTTGTCTGAGTTTTCCATAACTGCAGCTTGCCGTCCTGCCGGAAATGTATTTCAGTACGGTTGCCGTTTTTAGGAATAAAATGAATATCGCTCACTCCCCTGCGCACGCCGTCCACCAATGCGCCTTCAATAAGGTTTATAAGCGCGCTTTTATTAATTTCCGCATTAAGCTGCTCTTCATCTATGCTGGAAGATTCATCAAGTATTTCCATACTGATTTCTTCCTTGAAATTCTGTAAATCCGTAAGAAACTTATTTTCCGGAGGAACTAAAATTTCAATAGCTTTATCGTAATCTGCTTTTTTCAGAAAATTTATTTCATATTTGCGCGTGTTGAACGCGTGAGCAACTTTAACTATATCCTTGCTTGTGGGATCAACAGCGGCAAAAACGATTTTGTCTTTGAATTTATCGTCGTATCTCAGCGGCAGTATTTTGCTTTCAAGCAAAAGATTTTTTACATCTTCGCCCTGTCCGTTTATCATACTGCGTATTACTTCTCTTTTATCTTCGGGTATATCTTCAATTTTAAAATTTATTTCCTTAAATGCATAAAGCAGCGCCACTTCGCGGAAGATTGTATCGTGATCGAACTTAAGTTCCTGAACAAGTATCTGCGCAAGGTTGCGCTTTAATCC
>CAYTFZ010000066.1:0-5744 GCA_964437215.1 uncultured Melioribacteraceae bacterium
ACAGATGCTTCACGATTTATATCCGAAAGTTATTCAGGCGAGGAAATGTTCGGATTCAGAGGCGATGTAAGCGACAAAGTAACCATGGGGCAGGATGGGAAAATCTGCCGGATATCAGTATCTGTTCAAAAACAACGATTAAAATTGTACTTTAATCAGCGGAAAATATTTGATATAGTTAAATGCGTACCTCCAGGAGATATGGATTTAATCAGATTCAGCACTTGGAGTTTTGGAGACGATCCTGATGCATACCAGCTTTTAATTTCAAATATCCGTGTAGCAGTTGGTAAAGCAGATTTGCGAAACAAATTATTTAAAGAAGGGAAATATGTTACCCGCGGAATTTTATTCGATGTTAATTCCGATAAGATTAAACCTGAATCTTATGGCACAATAAAAGAAATTGCAGATGCCATAAAAGCTAATGCCGGCACAAAAATTAAAATTGTCGGACATACAGATAGCGACGGATCAGATGCTTCAAATCTCGATCTTTCGAAACGCAGAGCTGCGTCAGTAAAAAATGCTCTGGTAAAGGAATTCGGAATTGACGGAAATTCTCTTCAGACTGACGGAAAAGGAGAAACCGAACCTGTTTCGGATAATAAAACAAGCGCAGGGAAAGCAAACAACCGCCGTGTTGAATTTATAAAAATGTAATTTTACTGAAAGGGATTCAATCTGAATCCCTTTCCTTGCAAATCCCTTTAATTTATCCTCAAAATATTTTCTTATATTTGAACTTAAAAAAAGTCCGCCAACAGGTTTAAAAATGATTGAAATTTCTGGCTTGCACAAAAGTTTTGGCAGCAAAAAAGTTCTTAACGGAGTTGATTTAACAATTAATAAGGGCGAATGCCTTGCAATAATAGGGCGAAGCGGATGCGGCAAGAGCGTTATGCTTAAGCACATTGTAGGACTCCTTTCTCCTGATAAAGGCACTGTGCGGGTTGAAGGAGAAATTATCCAAGAATTGAACATAACTGACCTATACAGAATAAGGCGTAAATTCGGCTTTCTGTTTCAGGGAGCTGCCTTGTTCGATTCAATGACAGTCGGAGAAAATGTTGCACTGCCTCTTGTAGAAAATGATTATAATTATCCCGAGGCAAAACTTAAAAAGATTATTGCCGAAAAATTATCACTTGTGGGCTTGAAAGACATTGAAAACCTTAAACCTTCGGAATTATCCGGAGGAATGAAAAAGCGAGTGGGGCTTGCCCGCGCTTTGGCAACTGAGCCGGAATATATTTTATATGATGAACCTACAACCGGACTCGATCCCATTATGTCCGATTCGATTGATGATCTGATTAAAGAACTTAATGATAAACTTGATGTAACTTCAATAATAATCACTCACGATATGTTCAGCGTAAAAAACGTTGCCGATAAAGTTGCAATGGTAAATGAAGGCAGAATATATTTTACCGGCACACCCGATGAGCTTTTAAACAGCAGCGATAAAATAATTCAGGATTTTATTAAAAGAACAGAACTTTAATGGCTAAAACAAGAACCAAATTTATATGTTCAAGCTGCGGATTCGAATCTCCTAAATGGCTGGGCAAGTGTCCTTCCTGCGGCGAATGGAACACCTTTTCGGAAGAAATTGAAGAAAGATCAAACTCCGGTAAGGTAATTGCAAAAAAAGAATTCAGCATAGTAAAATTAAACACTATTGGCAGCGAAACCGAAAAAAGATTTTCAACAAACATACCTGAATTTGACAGGGTTCTTGGCGGAGGAATTCTTCCCGGCTCAGTAATTCTTCTTGGAGGCGATCCGGGAATTGGGAAATCGACTCTTGTTATGCAGGCAGCGGCAAAAATAAGCGGAAATGTGCTTTATGTTACAGGGGAAGAATCGATAAAACAAATAGCTCAGCGAGCTAACCGTTTGAAAGTGGATGCAGGAAAAATATCTGCTTTAGCGGAAACTGATATCAATACTATTATTACAGCGGCAAAGCAGAGCAAGACAGAAATTTTAATTATTGATTCAATTCAAACAATGTTCGATCCGAAGCTGGATAATGCCCCCGGCACAGTAACACAAATACGCGAATGTACGGCAGAGTTGATGAATCACGCAAAAGCCGAAAATTACTCGGTGATAATAGTCGGGCATGTTACAAAAGATGGAATTATAGCCGGACCTAAAGTGCTTGAACATATAGTTGATACTGTTCTTCAGTTTGAAGGAGAAAAAAATCATTCATTCAGGATTTTACGCGCGCAAAAAAACAGGTTCGGAAGCACAAACGAAATCGGCATTTTTGAAATGCACGATACCGGACTTACAGAAGTAAAAAACCCGAGCGAGGTTTTCCTTAATTCACAAAGCAGAACATCAACAGGTTCGGTTATAACTGCAAGCATGGAAGGAAGCCGTCCGGTGCTTTTTGAAGTTCAGGCTCTTGTAACTCCTTCTAATTTTGGAAATCCGCAGAGAGTAGCTACCGGATTTGATTACCGGCGGTTATCAATATTGTTAGCTGTTCTAGAAAAACGTGCAGGCTTAAGATTATCTGCCGCAAATGTTTACTTAAATATGGCAGGAGGAATTCGTATTGACGAACCAGCTGTTGATATTGCTGTGTGTATTAGCATAGCCTCAAGTTTAAAAGATGCCGAAGTAAAAAAAGATATTGTTGCAGTAGGAGAAGTCGGTTTAGGCGGTGAAATCAGAAGCATTTCCAACATCGAAAAGCGCATTCAGGAAGCGGAAAAATTAGGACTTTCCGAGATTATTGTCCCTGCTTCTTCAGTAAAAAATATGAAACTGAACTCCAAAATAAAATTAACAGCAGTAAAATCGATAGAAGAAGCTTTGGCAGAGGTATTTAAATAAAACCGCCTTTCGGAATGGCTCCAAAAGGCGGATGAAAATTATTTTTTCGATTCAACTTGTTCAGCAAGTTCTGCTGAAATAAGAATTCTTCCGCACGATTCGCAAGTGAAAATTCTCTTATTTTGTTTAATTTCTATCTGGCGCTGGGCAGGTACCACGTTATGGCAGCCTGAACAAGCAGATCTGATTACAGCTGCAATCGCCTGTCCGTTTTTTGCTTTCCGGATACGCATATAATTGTTATAATCAGGTTTTTTAATGCTTTCGGTAATTTTGTCGCGTTTGGCTTTTATTTTTTCTTCTTCCTGCTCGTTGGTTTTAATAATCTTTTCAAGATCTTCTTGCTTAATTTCCATATCCAGTGTAAGTTTTTCAACCTGCGGGGCAACTTCATTTATTTCGTTGTCGGTTCTCTGGATAAGTTCATCCAAAGCTTTGTTATCGGCATTTAATTTCTCAATATCTACTTCGCTGTGGTCAATCTCTTTAGTAAGGGCATCATATTCTTTGTTATTTCTTACCTGGTAAAGCTGGGCTTTGAATTTTGTTAGATTCTGATTAAGCCTTTCAATTTCTTCTTCGTTGGCTTTAATCTTTTCCATCGATTCATTCTTAATTTCTTTTTTCGATTCCAACTGATCAGAAATATCTTTTATCTGGTTTTTCAAACCTTCAACTGCAAGGGGAAGGTCGCCCCGTAATTCTTCAAGTTCATCAAGCTGACTGTCTAACAGCTGTAACTCGTACAAAACACTTAATCGTGTAATCAATTTATATATCTCCTTAATTATTATAAAATTTCACTGGATTGGTGCATCCTGAGTACTTATGAACTCTGATTTTTGAATCAGTTTTAATCAGATATTCTTCAAAATATCTTTGCAAAGCATTCAAAGCAAAAATTTCTGTTTCATAATGACCGGCATCTATAAGTAATATTTTTTCGAAAGCATCGTGAAAAGTATGATACTTTATATCGGCAGTAATAAAAGCATCGGCGTGGCATCTTATTGCCGAATTGAGCAGATCGGAACCGCTGCCGCCGCAAACCGCAACAGACTTTATTTCAGGTTTATTTCCGGGAGTGTATTTAAGGTTTTTAACGGAAATTTTTTCGGATACCAGCTTAATAAATTCATTTTCCGATAAAGGTTCCGGTAACAAACCGATTGCTCCCATTCCGTAATTTGAAGATTTGTTATTCAAAGAAATTACATCGTAGGCAGGTTCTTCATACGGATGTGCTTTAATCATACTTTTTAACACATTATTTAAATCCCATTGATGAACAAGAACTTCCAGTTTTATTTCCCCTGTTTTTTCAAAATTTTGTTTAATCCCAATTTGAGGATTGCTATCGGGTGAACCTAAAAAAGTACCGGTGCCTTTTGTGTTAAAGCTGCATTTAGAATATTCTCCAATAATTCCTGCTCGGGCAGAAAACATTGCTTCCGAAACAGACTCGAGATTTTCTTCTGGAACAAAAACAATTATTTTTAAAAGTTTTCCATCAATATTTTCTAAGAATTTTATTTGACTGAGTCCTAAAGTCTTTGCAAGCTCGTAACTGACTCCGCCTTTTGAAAAATCGAGACTTGTATGACTGGAATAAAGAGTAATGTTATTTTTTATAAGCTGTTCAATCAACTGGGAAAGTTTGTCGGTTTGAAAATTAAGATTTTTTATTGGTCTGAATATAAGCGGGTGGTGTGTTATAATAAGATTGCAATTTTTTTGAATTGCTTCTGACAAGGCTTCGGGTGTGAGCTCAAGGCAGAGGAAAATACTTTTTAAGGCATCCTCTGTATTTCCTGTTTGCAGCCCGGAATTGTCTTTTTCCCACGATACTCCTGGCGGCGCCCAGCACTCAAGATATTTAATTAGTTCTCCTATTCTCATAACAAAAAAAATGCACCCCTTTTTTAGAAGTGCATTTTAATAAATCTTTCGTAATCCCTGTTACGTTTATTTTCAGTATAAAATTTTTCTTTTCGTATTTCATATTGTAAGGAACAAATATAAAATTTATCTTTGATAATTACAACAGCTTTAATTTAAATTCTTAAAATTCCTAAATTATTTATAAAATCTAATAAATATTCAAAATATTAAACGGGATCTACCCATAAATTATCTTCTTTTATTAAATTTATTAATTCGTCTACAGCCATAACAGATTGCACGTTTCTTTTTACTACTTCTTTTCCGCGGTAAAGCGTAATTTTGTCAATTCCGCTGCCGACATATCCGTAATCTGCATCTGCCATTTCCCCTGGCCCGTTTACAATACAACCCATAATACCAATTTTTATGCCCTTTAAATGTCCCGTAACTTTTCGGATTTTTGCAGTTACTTCTACAAGATCGAACAAAGTTCTTCCGCAGGAAGGGCAGGCAATATACTCTGTTTTCGAAATCCGAACGCGCGCAGCCTGAAGTATTCCAAAAAGAGTTCTGTTTACCAATCCGGGATTATGTAAATCAGTATCAGCCCAAACACCATCGCCGAAACCATCGGTTAGCAATGCGCCAAAATCGGTGGAAGAGTATAGCTGAAAGTTTTCGGGAGAAATGTTTTTATAGGTTCTTTTTATAATTACAGGATTTTTAATCTGGTTCTTCAAGAAGTTCAATAAAACGAGTCGCTGTTCAGCCATTC
Source organism: uncultured Melioribacteraceae bacterium (assembly GCA_964437215.1). Classification (GTDB taxonomy): domain Bacteria; phylum Bacteroidota; class Ignavibacteria; order Ignavibacteriales; family Melioribacteraceae; genus JAAYAN01. Next base: position 5,516 of record CAYTFZ010000066.1, read on the forward strand.
CGTGGGAATTTTCAGTTTCAAGCACAAACACGATTGAATCTTCGTTTGCAATTTTCAGAAAATCATCAGTTAAAACATCTTTAATCGATATTTTAATAAAATTCAGGAAAGGTGATTTTTTAGCGGTAACAAGAAACTCGCTTAGACTAAAAATCGGGAAACCTTTTCCATTATTTTCCTTTGAAGACCAAGCAGTATAATCGTAAACAATTTTTAACGAAGTCGGCGG
>CAYTFZ010000066.1:5844-14828 GCA_964437215.1 uncultured Melioribacteraceae bacterium
TAATCTATATGCCTGAATCATAATTCTCGTGTTGCTGGCTTTCATCGAAAATACAAGCTCGTGATAATTTAAATCGCGGCAAATTCTTGCAAATTCCAGCGCCGATTCAACCATTCCTTCGGGGGTATCGCCGTATCTGCTCATAATTCTGTCGGAAAGCGATCCGTGATTTGTGCCGATACGCATTGCTGTCCCGTATTCTTTGCAGATTTTCACAAGCGGCGAAAACCTTTCGCGAATCCGCTCGATTTCTTCTAAATATTCTGAATCGGTATATTCAATCTTTTGAAATTTCTTTTTATCAACATAGTTTCCGGGATTAACTCTTACTTTCTCGATTATACGTGCCGCTGTTTCGGCAGCATTTGGCGTGAAATGTATATCTGCAATTAACGGAACGCTATAGCCTCTTTTTCTTAATTCATCTTTTATATTTTTAAGATTTTCAGCTTCTTTGATGCTCGGGGCAGTTATTCTAACATATTCACAGCCGGATTCAACCATCCTGATTGTTTGCTCTGCTGTTGCGATTGTATCCATGGTGTCGGTTGTTGTCATCGATTGAATTCTGATTGGATTATTGCCCCCCAACGGAATATCTCCAATTTTAACTTCACGCGAAATGAACCTTTTATATTCTGATAAATTTAAACAGTATTTAAAATCATTATAATTCATATAATATTGATATTGTTAATAAATTGATTATTCAAAATTAAAACTTTTTATAAGAAATTGCTCGGTATTTTGTTACGGTTTATAATTAAATATTGTGTATTTTAGAATCAAATTTTTAAGTTACATTATAAGCTTACAGGTTATAAGTTGATGAGTGTTTCGGAACAGCAGATAGAACAAATACGCGAATCGGTTAATATTGTTGATATTATTTCGCAATATGTGGATTTAAAAAAACGCGGCAAAAACTATATCGGCAGATGTCCTTTCCACAATGAAAAAACACCATCTTTTACTGTAAATGAAGAAAAGCGGATTTACCACTGTTTCGGCTGTCACGCCGGCGGAAATGTTTTTAAATTCCTGATGGAAATTAAAAATATTTCATTTGTGGAAGCGCTGAAAGAAACAGCTTCTTTTGCGGGAATAAACATTGAGGAAGAAAGCAGTTTTAACAAAAGACTTAACACAAATGAAATTTATTACGAGATAAACGAACTGGCGGCAAAATACTTCAGTTCAAATCTGCTTACATCCAAAGAAGGGGAAACGGCGCGGCAGTATTTCAACTCGCGTAAAGTTAAGATTGCAACCCAAAGAAGTTTTGGATTGGGCTATGCTTTGCCCGGCTGGGATAATTTATTAAATTTTCTCGGCAAAGAAAAAGCTGATATTCTAAAAGCAAAAGAACTCGGGCTGATTGACAGTAAAGACGGAGGCGGGTATTACGACAAATACCGCGGACGTATAATTTTCCCGATTTTTTCGGCAAATGGAAGAGTTATAGGATTTGGCGGTAGAATTCTTGAAAAGAACGAAAATGTAGCAAAGTATCTTAATTCTCCTGAATCGGCGGTTTATTCGAAACGCAAAGTTTTATACGGACTTTTCCATTCGAAAGACGAAATACGAAAATTAGACAAAGCAATTCTGGTTGAAGGTTATATGGACCTTATTTCCCTTTTTCAGGCGGGAATAAAAAATGTAGTAGCTTCTTCGGGTACAGCACTTACCGAAGAACAGGTTCAACTGCTTTCTCGGTTCACAAAAAATGTTGTTGTTAATTTCGATGCAGATGAAGCGGGGCAAAAAGCAGCGTTGCGCAGCATTGAAATTTTGCTGAAATATGATTTTGATGTAAGAATTCTCGATCTCCCGGATGGAGAAGACCCGGATTCGTTTGTTAATAAATACGGGAAAGATCAATTTGAGGAAAAAGTTAATAATTCAGGAAACTTTCTCGAATATCAGATGATGAGATACGAAAAGGCCGGAATGCTTGCTGAACCTGCATCACAGACTGAAGCAATAAGAAATCTTGTAAAAAACGCAGCTCTTGTTTCCGATGAATTAAAAAGAAGCATTATCATAAAGACCATTGCTAAAAAATTCAATTTGCGCGAGAAACTGATTGAAAGCGAACTTGAAAAAGTATTAAACGTAACTCAAAATATTCCGGCAGAAAAGCAGTTTATAAAAAAAGAAATAGGAATAACTGATAAAAAAGCCCCGATGCCCAATGAAAAGGCAAATCCTGTTGAACGAGATATGATAAAACTTTTATTTGAAGGCAATAGCGAAATTACCGGCTGGGTGTTCGATACAATTAAACCGGAAGAATTTTCGACAGAAATAACGCGGAAAATTGCTGATGTTGTATTTGATGCTTTTAAAAACAATATTGTGAAACCCGATGAATTAATTGATAAGTTTGAAGATGAAGAAATTAAACCTATTCTTCGCACTATTACGATTGATACAAAATCAATAAGCAGTAAATGGGAGGATATTTCCGAAGCGGAAGATGAAGAAGCCCGCTTGAAAAAATTTGCCGCAGATGTTATTAAAAAATACAAGATAAATCAGCTCGACAGACTGATTAGGGAAAATAACGAAAAATTGAACCGCACTGAAAATGAAGAAGAACAAAAGGAGATTTTGGAATTCAATAAAGAACTTCTATCCGAAAAAAAAAGAATACAAAACACAGAAGGAATATGTATTAATTAATAGAGCACAAAATGAAATGTTACCAGTCAATTTACGAAATTAATATACGTGTCTGGATAAGACAATTTGATACAGAAAATAAAAAAGCTACTTTAAGAGATATTCCGCTTGAGATATGGGATAACCTGGCAGAAAAAGGCATTACTTATATATGGTTAATGGGAATTTGGAAAAATTGTCCTTCAACCATACAGAAATACTGTTTTGAAGAAAACCTTGTTTGGGAATACAAAAAAGCTCTTAAAGATTTTGATGACGAAGATGTTATTGGCTCTCCATATTCCATTTGCGAATATGAAATAAATCCCATTTTAGGAAGTACAGAAGAACTTAAATGGCTGCGGATGGAATTAAAAAAAAGGGGCTTGAAACTTATATTGGATTTTGTACCTAATCATTTCAGCGCCGATACAAATTTAATTGAAACACACTCCGAGATTTTTCTTCAAACCGATGAAGAAAACTATGCTGCCGATAAACATACTTACTATAAATCCGAAAAAGGAAACGGTCAAATTTTTGCCCATGCAAGAGATCCGTTTTTCCCGGCTTGGCAGGATACAATACAACTTAATTATTTCAGCGAAAAAACACGCGAATTTATGATAAGCCAGCTGGTAAAAATTACAAACTACTGCGATGGCGTACGCTGCGATATGGCAATGCTTGTTTTGAATAATGTATTCCGAAATACCTGGGGAGGAATACTAAATAAATTCGGGTATGACAAACCAGAGGATGAATTCTGGAAACTGGCAATAAGTATAATTAAAGATGTTGAGCCGAACTTTTTGTTTATTGCCGAAGCATATTGGGATCTTGAATGGGAACTCCAACAATTAGGGTTTGATTATACTTACGATAAGAAACTTACCGACAGATTAAAAGCCGGTTATGTAATGGAAATTAGAGATCATCTTTTGGCAAAGGACGATTTTCAGAACAGAAGTCTGCGCTTTATAGAAAATCACGATGAGGACAGAGCTGTTACGGCTTTAGGGAAAGAACGATCAAAAGCAGCAGCGGTTATAATTTCAACTTTGCGAGGAATGCGGTTTTATCATGACGGACAATTTGAAGGGAAGAAAATTAAACTGCCTGTTCAACTTGGGCGCTCGCCTCACGAAAAAACTCAGGAAGATGTGGTTCAGTTTTACAACAGACTTCTCGAAATAACTAAAAGCAGCATTTTTAAGGTCGGCACTTGGAGCCTTTTAAAAACTTATCCTGTTGCTCAAAATGACCAATCATACAAAAACATACTTGCTTGGGAGTGGAAACTTAAGGACGAAAGAAGACTTGTTACCGTAAATTACGAAGATTGTTCTTCCAGGTGCAGGATTATTTTGGATCTTCGAGGATATCCCGAAAGAATTACCCTGAAAGATTTATTAACCGGAGCCGAATATGTTCGTTCGAGCGATGAAGTTTATCTTTCCGGACTTTTTATTGAACTGAAAAACTATCAAAGCCATATATTTGCTTACTGATTCAGCTCATTATAAATAAAACAGATTTAAAGGTCGGAAATTAAGTTACTTCCCGATTTGCTTATTAATCTTTAAAATATTTGAATAAATTATTATCTTTGTCAAAAATTATTCCAATTCTATGAAAATAAACGTTTATCAAATAGAAAATATTTTAGTGCGCGAAGAAATTTTTACAACAAAGTTTACTTGCGATCTCGAAAAATGCAAAGGAGCTTGCTGCACATTGGAAAGTGAATTCGGCGCTCCGCTTATGAAAAATGAAATAGAACTTATAGAAGAATCTCTTCCGGCAGCAATGGAATATCTTGATCCGGAGAAAAGAGATTATATAAGAGAGAATAATTTTTGGGAGATTAAAGAAGAAATATTCCTTGTAAAAAGTATTGATAACAAAGACTGTGTATTTGTGTTCCGTGAAAACGGCATAGCAAAATGTGCGCTCGAAAAAGCTTTTTTCAACAATAAAAGCAAATTCCGCAAACCGATTTCGTGCCATTTATTCCCGATCAGAATTTCGGATTTCGGCGGAGAAATTCTGCGGTACGAAGAATTTTCGGAGTGTGTGCCTGCTTTGGAAAAGGGCAAAGAAACAAATTTAAACGTTGCAGAGTTTTGCAAGGACGGACTTGAAAGAGCTTACGGTAAAAAATGGTACAGTAAATTAGTAAACAACGGCAGGTAATCAATTATGCTATCACTTCATCAAAAATTAGCTTTACAGCAAAAACTGTCTCCGCAGCAGATTCAGTATCAAAAGCTGCTTCAGCTGAACACGTTAACTCTTGAACAACGCATAAAAACCGAACTTGAACTTAATCCGATACTTGAAGAAGTAATAAGTGACGAACTTGAGATTACACAGACGGACGCTGAAGCCGGCTCGAGTGAAAACGAAACTGATGAAGAACCGGAAATATCAAACGATGACGAATTTGAGCTCGAAGATTTTATGAATGATGCGGATATAGACAGCGACCGTATTAATAAAAGTCCCGATGACGATGATGATTATGTTCGTCCCGTTGCGCCTGCGCGCAGAAGTCTTCGCGAAAAATTATTCGACCAGCTTCACGAACTCGATATTCCCGAAAATCTTATTGTCGCAGGCGAAGTGATAATAGACAGTCTGGATACGGACGGATATTTTAAAGCCGGACTTGAAAAAATTGTAAACGATATAAATATGTTTGAAGATATAAAAATTACAATTGAAGAAGCCGAAAAAGTATTGATGGAAATTCAGAAGTTTGAGCCGCTTGGAATAGCTGCGCGCGATTTAAGGGAATGCCTTTTAATCCAGCTGCGTAATTCATCATATGACCCTTATTACTCCTATCTTGCAGAACAGATACTAACGAATTGTTACGAAGATTTTGTTAATAAACGTTACGATAATATAGAAAAAGCTTTAAGTCTTACGCGTTCTACACTTAAAACAGTTATTGATATTATTGCAAAATTAAACCCGAAGCCGGGCGAAGGAAATATTGATAACGAACAGGCAAACCAGGTTACACCCGATTTTATAATTGAAAAAGTAGGAAACAACTTTATTGTAACACTTAACGATAAAAGCCTGCCTTCCGTTACAATCAGCCAGCAATACTTGGAAATGCTTGATACAAACAAACGCAAGCGGAAAATTTCGGAACGTGATAAAGATACTCATAAATTTTTACGCGAAAAATTTGAATCGGCAAAATGGTTTATGGCTTCAATTCTGCAAAGAAGAGATACTTTATTGAGAATTATGCAGACGATACTCGAAAAACAATACGAATTTTTTGAATACGGTCCAAAAGCGCTTAAACCGATGATTTATAAAGATATTGCCGATGAAATTATGATGGATATTTCTACAATAAGCCGGGTGGTTAACGGTAAATATGTTCAAAGTCCTGTGGGAATACACGAATTGAAGTATTTTTTCAGCGAAGGATTATCCACCGATTCGGGCAGAGAAGTATCGAATAAGCATATTAAAGAGCTTATTAAAGAGTTGTGCGACGGCGAATCGAAAAACGATCCTTACAGCGATGATAAAATTGCAGAAATATTAAATTCAAAAGGAATTCACATTGCCCGCAGAACCGTTGCAAAATACCGCGAACAAATGATGATTCCGGTAGCGCGTCTTCGTAAAGAAATATGAAAATTTTTCTGGAAATTATTGTTACAGCTCTGCTGTTTACAATATTTGCTTATACACATTCTTATTTAGCAAAGCTAAGCATCAAACAGCGTATTGCAGAAGGAGCGGGCAGTAAAATTGCATTCTACAGACTTTTTTACAACACAGTTTCTGTAATATTCTTTTTGCTTTTTTGGAAATTATCTCCCGATTCCGGTTATTATCTTTACGATTTGGGTACCCCTTACGATTTGATAATTGTTTCATTGCAGATATTAAGTCTTTTCGGCATAATCTGGGCATTTAAATCGTCGCGTAATTCATACGAATTTTTAGGATTATCCCAGATTAAAAGATATTTAAAAGACGAATACAAAATTTCGGATTTGGAAGAGAAAAATAAATTGGTTTTTTCGGGGGCATACAGATTCTGCCGGCACCCTGTTTATTTTTTTTCTATCCTTTTTTTAGGATTGCGTCCGGCAATGTCGGTTTTTTATCTGGTTTTCTTTATCTGCAGCGTTGTTTATTTTAACATCGGTTCGCTTTTGGAAGAGAAACGGCTGGAAAAGCTTTTTGGGGAAGATTACATCGAATATAAAAATAAAGTGCCGGGAATTATCCCGTTTAAAATTCTTAGGAAATAATTTTGTATTTTTACACTTTGTAAAAATTATCAAGAGGAATAATGAAATCGAGATCAACCACAATTCTGGGATTGATACATAAAGGTGAAGCAGCTATCGGCGGCGATGGTCAGGTTACTTTAGGAAATACTATTGCAAAACACAATTCAGTAAAAATACGGAAAATGTTCGGCGGAAAAGTTCTTACCGGATTTGCCGGTTCTGCAGGCGATGCCCTTACTCTTCTGGACAGATTTGAAGAAAAACTTGAGCAGTACCGCGGCAATGTAAACCGAGCTGCCGTCGAATTAGCAAAGGACTGGCGGACTGATAAATTTTTGCGCCGTCTTGAAGCGATGATAGCAGTAATTTCGGAAGAGCACACTTATGTTATTTCGGGCAACGGGGACGTTATTGAACCGGAAGACCAGATTGTTGCAATAGGTTCGGGCGGAATGTATGCGCTTGCAGCTGCCAAAATGCTTATTAAACACAGCAATCTTTCAGCAAAAGAAATTGTTGCGGAAGCTCTTAAAACTGCTGCCGAAATTTGTATTTATACCAACGATAAAATAAATGTAGAGGTAATAGAAAAATAAATGAGTAAGAAAAGCAATAATGGAACTGTGAAAAGTTTGACTCCTTCGCAAATTGTAAATGAACTTGATAAGTATATAATCGGGCAAAACGATGCTAAAAGAGCTGTGGCAATAGCACTGCGCAACAGATGGCGCAGACAGCAGGTAGCCGAAACAATTAAAGAAGAAATTATGCCTAATAATATTATTCTTATCGGACCAACCGGCGTAGGAAAAACCGAAATTGCAAGGCGGCTGGCTAAATTATCGAATGCTCCTTTTATTAAAGTTGAAGCATCAAAATATACCGAAGTGGGTTATGTGGGACGCGATGTGGAATCGATGATACGCGACCTTACCGAGCTTTCTGTAAATATGGTTAAAGCTGAACAGACTGCAACAGTGCAGGAAAAAGCTGACAGACTTGCCGAAGAAAAAATACTCGACCAGCTTATTCCGCCGGTTAAAAATCCTGTTAAAGCCGATAACACCGAAAACGAAGAAACCGAAGAAATCCGAAACGAAAAAACACGCGACTGGATGCGCGAAAAATTGCGCAAAGGCGAGCTCGACGATAAAATGATTGAGTTCGACACAATTGCATCGCAGGTTGGTATGCAGGTTTTTGGACCTTTCGGTGCTGATGATATGGGTATTAATATTCAGGAAATTGTAAGCAATATAATGCCTAAGAAAAAGAAAAAAAGAAAAACCCCTATAAAAGAAGCCCGTAAACTGATTGCACAGGAAGAAGCGCAAAAGCTGATTGATATGGATTCAGTGCAGCAGGAAGCTATTAAACGGGTACAGGAAAGCGGAATAATTTTTATAGACGAAATTGATAAAATTGCGGGCAGCGATAAATCAAAAGGACCGGATGTTTCGCGCGAAGGAGTTCAGCGGGATTTATTGCCGATTGTTGAAGGCTCCACCGTTAATACTAAATACGGAATTGTGAAAACAGACCATATCCTTTTTATAGCTTCGGGTGCATTCCACATTTCAAAACCTTCCGATTTAATACCCGAACTGCAGGGACGTTTTCCGATAAGAGTTGAACTTAAAAGTTTAACTGAACAGGATTTTATAAAAATACTTACTTTACCGCAAAATGCATTGCTAAAACAGTATGCAGCTCTTTTAAAGACCGAAGGTGTTGATATTGAGTTCGACGAAAGTTCAATAAAAGAAGTGGCGCGAACTGCTGCAATGGTAAATGAACAAGTGGAAAATATCGGAGCAAGACGTTTGCACACAATACTTACAACACTTCTTGACGATATACTTTTCGAAGTTCCGGATAAACTGCCCAAGGAAAAAATAATTATAACAGGTGAAATGGTTAATACTAAACTGGATAAAGTTGTAAAGAACAGGGATTTGAGTAAGTATATTTTGTAAAGAGTAAGAGTAGGAAGCCTGCCTGCCGGCAGGCAGGTAAGAGTAAGAAAAGACCGTTTTAGTTATA
>CAYTFZ010000067.1:0-8350 GCA_964437215.1 uncultured Melioribacteraceae bacterium
AGCACAGTATAAAAAACTGCAAATAGTGTAAATACTATCCCATATAGGTGAGGTACATATTCCATTGGTATATCAAGATTTAGAAATTGGTTTACATATTCCCAAGGAATAAATATCTCCATAAATTTTCCCAATCCGATAAAACCATAAGCCAAAAATCCCAATCCGCTTATTAAGGCAAAGACAACAACAATTCCGTGAGATAACGAACTGCCTTTATCCTTTCCGAATCTGGTTTCAATCCATGCAGCTCCTGTTGTAACATTTGAGCGGCGCAGCCAAGAAGAAAGAAAGACCATTAAAAATATTTGGTTGAATACAGGCCAAAGCCAAGGAATCCAAATACTTTTCATTCCATAAACAAATGCAAGAGTAACAAGCCACATAGTGCCAGAAATATCAAACATTCCTGAAGCATTTGAAAGCCCAAGCATCCACCATTTAAGCGAATTGCCGCCCAAATAATAATTGGACATACTGCCTGATGCTTTTTTTGAAAGGAAAGAACCAATGAATATTGTTGCCAATAAGTATAACAGAATGATTAGAATATCTATAAAATGTAATTGCATCAAAGGACTCCTGAACATAAATATAGGTGGTAATATTTTTTTAAATAAGTGCCTGTACATTACTGTACAAGCACTTTTCAACAAATGATAAGAGGTTTATTTGAGCAGCATCATTTTTTTAACAAATAATTGGTTCCCGGTTCTTAATTCATAGAAATAAACACCGCTCGATAGATTTGCAGCATTTAATTCAACACTATATTTACCTGCTCTTTGTGTTTCGTTTATTAAAACAGCAACTTCTCTACCAACTACATCATAAACTGTCAATCTAACAGACTGATTATCTGCAATTGAATATGTAATTTTCGTAGTTGGGTTGAATGGATTTGGATAATTCTGTTCGAGTGTATAGTCAGCAGCTTTATCAAGATACTTAGCTTCAACAGAAACTGGTCCGCCTATAAGCAAAGCTGTTCCAAATAAGGAAGGGTTTGCCCAAGTTTGACCATTGCTTGTCCACCAGTGACGAACATTATTACGTGAACCGTTATCTCTGTCGGCATTTGATATTTCAAATCCAATTTCCTGATCGTTTACTAATGGGAATAATGATTCCAATGAATCAACTGGAATTGCTATTTCAAGAACGTAACCGTCTTCAATGTCCTTAAATGCAAAATTTCCCGGCCCGTTGGAAATATTAGCAGTATCACCAGGAGTATCACCATATACCCAGCGCCACTGGATATCGTTACCATCATACTCGGAAGCTTTTGCGTTATCACCATCAAAAAATAATTCAATACAGTCGTTCATCCATGGTTCTGAACGATTATCGGCATTTTTTTCTTCATCAATTACTTTTACTATGGCATAAAAATTATCCTCATCCCACATTACTTTAGCAGATGTCAAATGGTCTGTCCATGCAGTAAGAATAGTATCAGGTCTGTCTGTATCTTCAAATAATGTTAAAGATATTTCATCAGCTATATCCCACGAATCTTCTTGTTCACCATCAATTGTTGGAGCTTCACTTGTGTATTGAACATTAAGTACTGAATTAGCTTCTCTGTTTGATAAAAGTGCAGTGCCGAATAGTGAAGGATTTGCCCAAGTCTGACCGTCATTTGTCCACCAATGCAAAACTTCTTCACGTGTACCGTTATCTCTGTCGGCATTCGATACTTCAAATCCGATTTCCTGATCTAATTCAAGCGGGAAGAGTTTCTCCAATGAATCGATTGGAATTGCAACTTCAAGATTGTAACCTACGGAAGTAGCTTTAAAAATAAAATTACCAGGTCCGTTCGATATATTTGCTGTATCGCCTACAACATCTCCGTAAACATAACGCCACTGAATATCATTAGCATCATATTCCGAAGCTTTAGCGTTATCACCATCAAAAAATAATTCAATACAGTCGTTCATCCATGGTTCTGAACGGTTATTAAAACTGATTTCATCATCAACTACCTGTACGTATACATAAAAGTTATCTTCATCCCACATAGTACGGAAAGAAGAAAAATGATCTGGGTATGATCCTACAGAATCAGCCGGACCGTCTTCGAATAACAATAACGGTGTTGCTGTTACGCTATACCAGATAGGATCCATGTCTCCATCGATTGTGGGCGCTTCTGTTGCATATGGAATCATCAGAACATCGTCAACGATTGTTCTGCCGCCAGCATTTGATGAAGTTGAAACAAAAAACATAACCATGGCTATTAAAAATAATGTCCAAAGGTTTTTCATATTATAACTCCTTTTGTTAGAAATTAATTGGTTAATTGTGTTGCTTTTAGATTTTTTCATAATATCATATGTTTATTTTTTTTAATAATAATTCTATTATCTTCCTAAATAGGGAGCTCCTGCTTTTTCCATTCCCATTTTATATAAACGTGTTGAATCTTTTGGTACAGTAATACCTCTGTTAAGGTATAAATATCTGTCGCTACCAAATGTTAATTGATCAATTCCGGAAGGAATAATATTTGCAAAATAATATGGAGAAAGCGTTGTATTATTTTCTAAAAGGAAAACGGAATATTTTGGATGTCCTTTTAAGCACAATATTAATTTTCCGTCACCGTCAATTGTTAAAGAACTGATTTCACAATTTGAATATTCTGGCATAGCTGAAATATCTGTTACCAGCTGACTGCTTCCCAGATTCCCATTTTCATTTATCGATAAACGATATATTGCTTTTTTAGTAGCTACATAGAGATTATTATCATAAACTCTAAGCTCTGTTATCTCTGTACCAGATAATTGACCTGACCCAGAAACTGTTCCGTTATGAACGACAAAAATACCGTCTCTTCTTCCTGCATAAACATTACCATATTGATCAAAGTCCATTTTCTCAACTCTTGAAGAAAAACTTGCAAAAACAGCCTCATTCCCATCAGCAGGATTAACTCTGTATATATCGTTTTTACTTATACATACATAAAGATACCCATCTTTTCCAAATTTCATATCTGTAATATTTGACCATGCACTTGGGTATTGATCTCCGTCGCTTCCAAGAATATTTGTTAAAATTATACCATCTGAGGTTAATTTATAAATTTTTCTACGTGTGCCTATATATAAATTCCCATTTTTATCAGCCTCTACACAAGTGAGACTATAATACAGAAATTGGAAATCCCCCCAGCTACTTATCGCTTGACTGACTTTATATTGTCCTTTTTTTCCAAAACCTTCTGCACTAGGTATAACAACACTTATAGTTAAATCATTGCCTGCCTTTGCCGGTCTGTAAAAAACAATCTGATTTTCGGATATACTTTTAATTAAGGCAGGTTCACCTCCAACAAATACCCAATTTGTGTCGGTACCGTTAACAGCAAATCCGCTGCCATTGATTATAATTTCTCTAACACCGGCAACTGCAGAATCGGCAGGTACTATGCTTGTAATCTGCGGACCGGAATTAAGAGTTTTGTTTTCGTCATATATTTTTTCCGGTTCAATAAATTCATTACAAGCTGTAAACAACAACAAAGTTATTGCCGGAATGCTTAATATTTTTGTTATTCTATTTATCATATATTCACCTTTTCCTTTTTACAATGAAATTCGGGCAGAAAATCTTTGAACATTGCCTAGTTTACCAAACGGAGTATATGCATAATCTACTCCAAAACCGTATTTCGAAAGTCCGATGCCATAAGTAATGTCATCTTCATCATTTCCAAAAATGTAACCGCCTCTTAAAGAAAGAATATCCATAAACTGATATTCAAGACCTACTTTTACCTGCTCTGCACGCGCACGGGGATGTGTTGCATCAACAGCCAGTAAAAGTGATTGCTCAGGTCCCCCGACTTCAATAAAATCGAACAAATCGGCGGAAATACCAAGTGTAAACAATAATGGCAGCTGAAATCCCTCTTCTTCGAATTTAACTTCTTTTGAATAATTTCGTACCGACATACCGAAAGCCAGACTTTTAAATCCGGTTTTGTAAAGTGTTCCAAAATCGACAGCGATAGCATCGGCTTCGTTTTTGTTCTTTTTTGTGCCGCCGCTGCCATCTGGCACCTGACTTGAGCCAAGTGATTGATATGCATATTTAACCTGTACACCCACGCTGAATTTATCGTTCAGCATTTTTGCGTAACCAATACCTATACTTAATGCAACAGGATTAATATTGCCAATATCCCTGTAACCTGAGTAACCGGGATCTACAACTGTTCCCTGGATATCTCCGTAATCAATAGACTGCAAAGAAAAACCAACAACACCGTAATCCCCATTAGCCGGCGCTAATACAGCGCTTGCTGTCATATAATTAATATCGGCAATCCATTTATTTATACTAAAGGTACCGCTGAAAAAATTCGTAATATCTGCCATACCTGCCGGATTATGAAATAATGCATCTGAATAACCGGAAACTGCATTAACTGCATCTCCCATACCGCTTGCTCTGGCATCGGAGGTAACTTCAAGAAAATTGAACCCCGTTTGAGCAAGTTTTTGCTGGCCGTAGATGTTGGAAGCAAGTATTCCAACAATAACCAATAGAAATATTTTATTAATTTGATTCACGTTTTATCTCCTTTTCGATAACGTCATTAACAATGAATTTATCATCTTATTACAATTAATTTTCTGAATGCATTCTCCCCTTTTTTGAACAGCAGTTCGCCTGTTACATCATCATAAAGGTCTTCAGTAACTTCAAAATACAATATGTAAATACCGCTTACTATTAATTGTCTTGCAGATGTTAACGAGAAATAATAAACATCCCCGGTATTCTTTCTATGCTGCATAGTTTCTATTAATGTTCCCGATTCAGTATAAATCTTTATATCGCATTTACCAGGTAAATCGTAAATTGCAATTTTGTCAGGATCATCATTGGTAAACTGTATTTCTCTTGCTCTTATGTTATAAGGGTTAGGAACTATTCTCAGCTGTGACCAATTTTTACCTGCTGGTCTTGTAAGAAGAGCTTCAATTGTAGTCATTGTGTAAAACTTGCTGCTACGAAGAGGCTCCCCAGGTTTAAAATCATTCTGTGTTCCATCATCTTTTGATACAACATAGTAATAATACTTAAATCCTCTCTGCAAATCCCGGTCTTCGTAGTTATGAACTACATTACTTTTATTGCAAGAAAATATTTTTGTAAATGTAGTGTCGTATCGTCCTACAGCTCTGTAAATCTCATATCCGTCAAAGTGAGGATCTGATACAGCTTCATCCGACCAATCAAGTGTGATTGCATTTCCGGCTGATACCACATTAAATGTTTTTGGTGCCGGAGGAGCCTTTGGAATGTTTAATCCGCTGTTATAATTATTTATAGCTCTTCTGAATGAATTAAATAGTGAATCTTTACCTGAAAGTACCCATGCATTTTTATATGTATTTCCGTCATTTGTAGTTGATCCGTCAGGCATTATATAATTTCCTGGATTTCCTTCTTTCCAATTAAACCAGTTTGAATGAATTTCCCTAACATGTTCACGGTCTTTCATTATTCCTGCAACTGCCTGCGCATATACAATTTTAATACTGTCTCCAATAGCCATTGTATAAGGACCGTAACCTTGAGCGGCAGCATATCCACCATTATCACTACCAAAATTGTCAGCAAAGCTCTCACCTACCAATTCTGCCTGTGTTTGAGCTAAATGTCTTCCAGACATGAATTCTGTATATTTTCTTGTCATGGAATTTTGGTCATATTGATTATTTCCTTGTGCATCTAAATCCGAACCCATATACTTTGTGGTAAATGGCTGTGACTTGTCGTCTGTGTGATCGGAAGTTGATTTATCCGCGTGCAGAGTTACAACTCCGGCATAATTAGTTCCAGCAAGAATATCTTCAGATGTTGTTCTTGGTAACCCAATATCGTCCTGATAATTACCAGAAGTTGAAACAGGTCCGTAATATGACCAAATAGCACGCATATTAGGAGTAATAGGATCGAGGTGATTTACGTCTTGACCGACACAATCATTAATTGTATTTCTGCCCCAAGATACACCAGTAGGTGACCAGCCCTCTCTATAAGATTCACCTGGAAAAGCATAACGGAACTGCCAGTGAAATATTACACCAGTAAGTGTTTTATTAAGCTTTGGTGTACTCGATTCATCAATAATACCAGTATTCTTAAAAACATATTCATAGATGTAATAATTATCGTGATTCTGCTGAGTAAAGGCATATATTTTCCGTGTGCAGGAAATACCTATACTTGTATTGAATTTTGTAATAATCATCCTGTCGCATGGAAGGTTTTCGTCAATTCTGTCAGGAACATCATCAAATTCAAGAAAAGATGCAGAAACATCGTCAACATATACATCCGAATGCTCGCTTTTTGCAATCAGTTCGTGCGAAACAGGAAAAATTGCATTACCCAAATCTATGTTAATTCTACCTGCACTTACAACTTTATGCGGATATGTGATGCCGGTTACCGGATCCGTAAAGTTTGTTGTACCTAACCATAACGATTGCCCAACGTTAACATCCTGTCCGATATACTCCCCTGGCCAGTTTAAACCGTCAATCTGGTCAGTATTAGTAAACCCGGCTCTGCCTCTTCTGCCGTATTCAATTTCAACACCGCCGTTCGAAAACCAGTTGTGAAGTGAACCGACTTTTATCCATCTAATTTCGTGCTCAATATCACCTTGGATTTGCGCAATAAGCATTTCAGCATCAAACAGAATAAAAATACCGAATAAGACAATTAAGCTTTTAATTTTTTTGAAAATTTTATTTATCATATTAATATTACCTCAAATTTTCATTATCATTTTAGAATTTAAATGTTAAGTTAATACCAAAATATATCTGCCGGGGATCAAGAAAACTGAATGAAGTATTGTTAGGCATATCGATATATGCTTTATCTTCCA
The DNA here is from genome assembly GCA_964437215.1 of uncultured Melioribacteraceae bacterium. Lineage (GTDB taxonomy): Bacteria > Bacteroidota > Ignavibacteria > Ignavibacteriales > Melioribacteraceae > JAAYAN01. The sequence continues at coordinate 6,932 of CAYTFZ010000067.1, forward strand.
ATATTTTATCCATTCTGCCTTTATCCACTTCAGTCATTGCTTCGCCATGAAGTTCCACATACTTTGAATTGCTTTTATCATAATATATAACACCAGACTCATATATATCACTAAGCTTTTCACCCTCCTTAAGCACAGTTATAATTTTCTCTACCCCAAAAACCGGCTGATAAGGAACCCCTGTTTTTCTATAATCACCGACTCTGTCCTCACCTGGAATATTCTCATATCCAGGATTTTCAGGCAAATGCAATGATGCGAGATAAAATTGCTGATCAAATCCATCATAAAAGCTTTTTCCTGATAATCTTTTAGCATTAAGCAAATTAGAAATATCCATATAAAGCATTACAGAAAACTTATCGAAGTTAAAAGATTTATTAATTCGTAGATCAATGTTATAGTAATCTGTTACTTGAACATTATTTACAATCTGCGAAAGATTATTAGGATTGTATGTTACATATTCCCCTGCTATCCAAGTACCCAAAACATCCAAACTCCATCCGTCAAGAGGGTGAATTCCCAGAAATTCAGGTCCAAACTGATTAGGTGTAAAAAATGTTAAGCTTACATTTGCTCTTGGTTTTGGTACGGGTTTCTGCTGATACAAAACCAATGTATTTTCATCAAGTTTCTTTTGACTTAATCTGTTTTCGTCAATTGTCTGTTTTCCAAAAGCACCAAGTGTATTAACTTGATAAGTGAAGTTGGCAAATCCCCTTACCCAGTCGCCATAAGTCTTTTTAAATGTAAATTCTATACCTCTGATATCTTCGTAACTGTTATTATTAGCTGCAAAATACCCTATATTTTTCCGATCGCTTACATATTGTGTATATGCCTGCTGATTTGTAATATCGTTATAGAATGCAGCAACTTGAATTAAATAATCAGTAAATAAAACGTGGTCGTAACCTAATTCGTAGGATACTGTTTTTGCCTGAACTAAATTCGGGTTACCGTAATTTTGCAATGCTCCCGAAGTTGCTCTGCCTAAGCGGAAAACTTCTTCGTAAGCAGGCATTTGCTTGAAATGACCGAAATTGAAATATAATTTCGAGTCTTCAGTAATTGGATGAGCAATTCCTAAACGCGGACTGAAAGATACATCAACTTCAGCTTTCTTTTTCGGATAATCTTTTCCGCTGCTGTATTTTGCCGAAAAATACTCCTTGTCAAAAGGATCAACATCTACCCATTCGGTATTAGGATTGCTTATATCCACTCTTAAGCCGATATTTGCAATAAATCCCAGCATTTCCATTTTATCCTGAAGATACATCGATATTTGATATGGCTGCCATTTTTCTTTAACGTAATTAGTCTCGTTATAAAACTCTTTTACTTTTCCGTAATTAAGATTCAAGTCGAAAAATGAGAAAGAAATTCCAGCCTTAAATAAGTGTTCTTTAAATA
>CAYTFZ010000067.1:8450-14707 GCA_964437215.1 uncultured Melioribacteraceae bacterium
TTCAAGTCGAAAAATGAGAAAGAAATTCCAGCCTTAAATAAGTGTTCTTTAAATAGCTGACTTGTTATATCACCTTTAACAACATATGAGCTTATATTACTCGAGTCCCTGATTGTGCTTGAATGTGTTCCGAAAAACATACCGGTAATACCTGTTGATGAATAAGGATCAAATCCGAATGGAGCTTCGTCAACAAAATAACCGGGAACAACTTCATAAATTTTATCAGTATTTCTATCTCTGATTGGGCCTGTCTGATATTTTCTGTTCAAGTGCTCAATACTAACTTCATAAAATGTGCTTGGATTAATAAATGATGTAAGTTTACCTGCAATTGAATAATGGCTTACCTCAGCTTCGCTGTACCAGGAATCTGTAAAAATTCTACTTGCTCTTTGCTCGTTAGTAATTGATGCAATCTGGAAAGGTGTACGCATATAGTCAGTCGGGTTCCAGAACTGAGTACCTGAAATACCCCAAGTGCGGCTGTTAAACTGATTGTCATCAGCATTGAGAGCTACGTTGAAGTTTTTTCCGTAACTTCCGTTAACAACTAATTTTACATCTTTTGAAACATCAGATGTTAATTTAATTGAACCGTAATAATCCTGATAATCATCTCTGGTTAAAGGTATTAACAGCATTTCTTTTTCGAAACGGAAACTTGAAAAAAACCTTAAATTACCAAGACTGCTTGAGAACAGAGGAAAAGGTCCGCCAAAACTTCCGTCAATTATATAATCAGGTTCAATTGAAGGTCTTCTTCTGCGTTCCCACTCAAAAAGCCGTTTTGCTCCTGCAGGTGATAAGTCGTTCGAAGGATCGCTGTCGGTTAACAATCTTTGAGAAAGTGCATTCCAGCCTTCAAATTCAGGGTATTGTCTTTGTTCATATTTATCCCAAGTCCCGTTTCTTGTTCCTGTCCAGCATACAGCCGGATCTAGATAAGGTCTGTTCCACATAGAGTTAGGATCGTAAACAGAAATACCTAAATGTTTTTGGTTAGCCGGACTGTATTTAACTTGTATTGAAGCTTCGTAATTTGATGTGCTTCCTTCTTTATATACAATGTTAGCTATACCCGAACGAACCTGTCCGTATTCTGCATTAAAACCGCCTCTTTCTATTGATACTTCCTGAATTGCGCTCATTGAAATTGAGGTAATAGGTTTATTGTTTCTTGGATCGCGAAGAGTTATACCATCAACTTGAAATAACAACTGATCCGATTCTCCTCCTCTTATTACCATTCCCTCTTCAACACCTGCTTGCAAACCTATAACTTCTGTTATTGAAGAAACCGGAAGAGTTTGCATTTCGGCAGCGGCAATACCTGCCACACTTGTTGCTACATCTTTCTTAATTACATCTTTTTTTGCTACAACTACAATGTCTTCTGTTGAAATAGCATCAACAACCATTTCAATATCAAGATTTGTAGTTTCGTCTATTTTTACACGGACTTCGTTAATTGTTGTGCTCGAATATCCTATCATACTTGCTTTCACAGTATGAGTTCCCGGGGGAACATTTAGAATCACATAATCTCCTTCGATATCTGTTGCTGCACCAAGCATTGTTCCCATAACAACAACATTGACACCATATAAAGGTTCACCGGTCTCTTTATCAATAATCCGTCCGGTTATCTTTCCTGTTGTACCGGCAAATAAAACCCCGGATAAGAAAAGCAGACAGATCAATGACAAGCTTATGACTCGATAAGTACCGCTTGACATAGGCATACTCCTTTTGTTAATAACTTTAAAAAAAAATAGATTTCTTATTTGTTGAATAAATATTTGTAATTTTCTTCATTTTAAGTTCGCCATTTTTTTACTGACGAAACCCTCTTTTACTGGAAAATCAATACTTTGTGTTTTATCAGCCTTTGCTGAAAACAAAAATGCTGATAAGCTCATCAAAAAGATGACAAGCGTAAAATGAAATAAATCTATATTAAAAAACCAATCAAGTAATCCGATTTTAATATTTATAATTTTTATATCCGATAAACTTCTTATAATTATAAGTATCGAAATAATTATTGTATTTATGGTTATTATTATTGGTTTTATCTTGATAGATAAAAAGCTTATAATAAAAAATGCTGCCATAAATGAAGCTATATAGCTTAAAATACCAAAAATCGTAATTACGGAATTAAAGTTTTGTACCGAAGAAAACGGAATAACAGCAATACTAATAAATAAAACGCTTATGGCCGAAAATCTTCCGGCAAGAACTAACTTTCTTTCTGAAGTTTCAGGACTAATAATTTTTATAAAATCCAACGTAATAATTGAAGATAATGAGGTTATTAAGTTTGCAATTAATGATATAATTACAGCAGATATTGACATGATTAAAATTAATTTAATTACTTCAGGAGTTTCTTCATTAATAAAAAACATATTTGTTACTGATTTAAGACCACCAATGCCGGAAGTAAGTAAAAATGCAAATAATAATAATGGTATAATTTGCAGAAATCCTGCAGTATAAACAGCTTTCTTTATCTTAAAGTTATCATTAATGCATAAACTTTTCTGAATAATAAGATATTCAGAAAACCAAAAGCCAAAAGCAATTATTGGAATCGAAAATAAAACTCCAATTAGACTAAAATCATTTAATACAATATTATTAAACAATAAGGTTGTGTTTATACCGCCAGCATTATTGCTGCCAGTAAAACCTAAAAATAATATAGCAGTACCGAAAATAATAACTATCGTGTGTATAACATCTCCATAAATATCAGCATGTATTCCCCCAACTATAATATATATGCCTGATATTATTATAAAGAAAAGAAGAGAAGAAACAACATCAACACCTGAAATCTGACTGATTATCAAACTTCCCGCTGAAAGAACTATCAAAAGACGAAGAATATTACTCAAAACAAATATGCCTGAGACAATAAATCCGGCATAATTTCCAAATCTGTTATCAAAATATCCTTTTATGGAGTTAAAGTTGCCGCTTTTCAATTTTGGAAATAAATATCGCGAATAAAGTATCAGCATAATAACTGAAAATAATAAATAAAGTATCAGGAAGATTATGCCCAATGACGGATATGCAAAAGATATTATAGCCGGACCGATAATTGACGATGTAAAAAACGACACACCCAAATAAAACCAATGAATACTATTGTTAGCAAAAAAATAACTGCCGAAAGTTACTTCCTTAGAGCGTAAAAGATATATGCTTATGGCAATAACAGCTATCGGAAATAAAAAATATAAAAAAATATTTGAGGCAGTTATACCGAACAATTTTTTCCCTTTAATTTTTATACGAACATATTTTGTTTTTTAAATACCGTTATCCTTTAACTCTTTGCATTATAAACAAACCATTAATGACAATTGATGTGCCACCGGATTTTTAGCGTTTTTTTCTTCATAATCGCGATTTCCATTTTCTTGATAAAAGTTTAACTATCATTTTGATATATTAATTTTTGACCTTTTTATATCATATTGATATATGAGATTTTTGGTCTTAATTTTTCGGGAACCAATTGATTTCTGTTTTCTAAAATATTAAAATCTTCATCCTTTTTTATTAATCTATCTATTTGTAATTTGCGCTTTGCTATCTTATAAATTTAAATAATTAAATGAATATTCTTGGGATTTCGGCTTTTTATCACGACAGCGCTGCCTGCCTTGTACAAAACGGCAAAATTTCAGCCGCCGCGCAGGAAGAGAGATTTACCCGAAAAAAACATGATCACGCGTTTCCTAAAAATGCAGTTAAATTTTGTCTGGATTTTGCCGGAATTACGATTGACCAAATTGATTACGTTGCATTCTACGACAAACCATTCCTTAAATTTGAAAGAATTCTGGAAACTTATCTTACTTACGCTCCGGTTGGAATTAAATCTTTCATCAAAGCAATTCCTTTGTGGATTAAAGAAAAAATGTGGATGAAGGAATTAATTAAAACCGAACTTAATTACAACGGGAAAATTCTTTTTCCGGAACATCACCAGTCGCACGCAGCGTCTGCGTTTTTCCCTTCGCCTTTTGATGAAGCTGTTTTTATAACAATGGACGGCGTTGGCGAATGGACTACAACCAGTTTTGGTGCAGGAAGCAAAAATAACATTGATATTCTTGCAGAAATAAAATTCCCCCATTCGCTGGGGTTGCTTTATTCGGCATTTACTTATTACACAGGTTTTAAAGTAAACAGCGGCGAATATAAAGTTATGGGACTTGCCCCTTACGGCGAGCCGAAATATGTTGATTTAATTTTAAATGAATTGATGGATTTGAAAGAAGACGGCTCGTTTAAATTAAATATGAAGTATTTCAATTTTGCTGCCGGATTAACAATGACAAATTCGAAGTTCGATAAACTTTTCGGCGGTCCGCCCCGGAAACCTGAATCGAAACTTACCCAGCGCGAAATGGATCTTGCCCGCTCCGTGCAGGATGTTACCGAAGAAGTAATGCTGCGGACTGCACGATACGCACAAAAAATCACAGGGAAGAAAAATCTTTGTCTTGCCGGCGGAGTTGCGTTAAATTGCGTTGGGAACGGAAAAATTCTTAAAGAAAATATTTTTGATAAAATTTGGATTCAGCCTGCTGCCGGAGATGCCGGCGGAGCTTTGGGCGCTGCCCTTTTTGTGTGGCATCAATATCTGAATAATGAAAGAGTTGCTGATAATAAAACTGACAGTCAGTTTGGTTCGTATCTTGGTCCTAATTACACCGAATTGGAAATTGAAGAATTTTTGAAATCCAGAAAAATAAAATATCATAAATTTGAAAACGGCAAAATCTTTGGGAAAATTGCTGACTTGCTGAATGATGAAAAAATAATCGGACTTTTTGCCGGACGCGCAGAATTCGGACCGCGCGCGCTGGGAGCCCGTTCAATAATCGGCGATGCCCGCTCATCAAAAATGCAATCAGTTATGAATTTAAAGATAAAATTCCGCGAAAGCTTCCGCCCGTTTGCTCCTTCGGTGCTTGAAGAAAAAGTAAACGAGTATTTTGAACTTGATGAGCAAAGTCCGTATATGCTGCTTGTTGCAGATGTAAAAAAAGAGCGGCAGAAAACTATGAATGAAAATGAGCAGAAACTTTTTGGAATAGATAAATTAAATATTGTCCGCTCGGATATTCCCGCGGTAACTCATATTGATTATTCCGCGCGGATACAAACGGTAAGCAAAGAGACAAACCCTTTTTATTATTCAATAATTTCGGAATTTGAAAAGAAATACGGCTCTGCTGTAATTGTAAACACTTCGTTTAATGTGCGCGGCGAACCGATTGTAAACACACCCGATGAAGCTTACACTTGTTTTATGCGGACAGATATGGATTATCTGCTGCTCGAAAACATTCTGCTTGATAAAAATGAAATGGAAAAACTAAAAGAAGATATAGATTGGCGCAAACAATTTGAGTTGGACTGAAAAGAGTAAGATGTAAGAGTCTGAGTAAGAAACAACGAGCCTTACTCTTACATCATACTCTTACTCTTTAATTATGAAAGAACTAATTACAGAAATATCGCACATTAACAGCAGCAAAAAAGAATGCCGGAAATTCGGTTATTCGGTTGGCTCTGTTTTATTAATTATTGGATTAACGCTGCTTTATTTTGGGAAATCCTCAGCGGTATATTTTTTAAGTATTGCCGGAATTCTTTTAATTCTTGGGTTTATGCTTCCTGCATCTCTAAAACCTTTACAGAAAATCTGGATGGGAATATCTGTAATTTTGGGCTTTATTATGACCCGCGTAATTCTTACATTTTTATTTTATATAGTTGTAACGCCTGTTGCGATAATTGCAAAAATAGCCGGTAAGGATTTTTTGAATTTGAAAATTGAAAAAGAAAAAAAATCATACTGGATTTTTAGAGATAAAAAAGAATACAACAAAACTGAAACTGAAAAACAATTTTAAGGGAAATATATGAGCAAATTATCAATTGTATCGGAATTCTGGCAATTTCTAAAAGAACGCAAAAAGTTCTGGCTATTGCCGATTGTTATTTTTCTTGTCCTTCTCGGCGGACTGATTGTATTAACACAAGGCTCAGCTCTTGCGCCATTTATTTATGCAATATTTTAAGCGGGTAATTTATGGAATCGAGTAAATCAATTTATCTGATATTCTTAATATTTTTATTAACCTATGTTGTTGCTCAGGAAAATCAGTGGAACAACAAAAAATGCGCGGTTGCTTTAACTTACGACGACGGTTTAAATGTTC
>CAYTFZ010000068.1:0-14701 GCA_964437215.1 uncultured Melioribacteraceae bacterium
CTTCCTTAAACTTACTGTTTATATATTTATGTATTATACTCGCAATTATGTTTGATACGGCAATCCCTCTTCTAAAGATTTAGCTTTTAAATTTGACAAATCTTTTTCCGAAAGATGTAAAATAATACTTTTCAAAACTCTTTCATTCCCTAATCAATCTTTCACTCAGCAATTTTTGCATATCTCTTCTACCGTCTAAAACACAATGGACATATACTGTTTCGTTAATAACTTGATAAATTATCCGGTATGGTTTACAGTTTATTTCCTGAAAATCCGGAATTCCAAACAAATTTAATTCTTGCGGAATATGTCCGCGATCAAGGTATTCTTGAAGAGATGAAATTTTTTCTACCAGCTTATCGTATATTTTATCGGCATTTTCTTCACAATCATTAAAATAGATATACTTGAAAATTTCAACTAAATCTTCTTCTGCCGATTTTATAAGATTAACTTTGTACTTCATTCTGATCCTTTTTAAAATCATTAATCCTTTTTTGAATATTCTTTAATGATTTTTGAAGCGGATTGTAATTTCCGGTTTTCAATTCTTTTCCGCTTAAAGCAAGAATTTTTAACAATGCAACGCTTTCCTGCATTTTTTCGTAAACCTTTACGTCCTGAAGCACAACTTTTGCTTCGCCATTATGAGTAATAATCAAAGTTTTTTGGTTCTCCGACACATCTCTCACAACTTCCGAGGCGTGCGTTTTTAAATAACTAATTGGTTTTACCGATTCACTGAATTTCATGTTATTCCCTTCTTCTTTCCATAATTACGACCGGAATATAATCTTTATTATAGTCTATGGCAACAATTAAATATTTACGCAATATGAGTAAGAGAAAGTATTTCCGGTCTGAGGTTTCCGCTCTCCCTTTTCCGTTCTCCGTTCTCCGCTTTACGCTCTACAAAAGCTGATTAAGATTATATTTCAAGATCAAAAGGAACCGGCTCTATAAAATGAAACTTTGCTTTTCCTTTTATATTACAGCAAAAGGCAAAAGTTATTTTCGGTATTTTTATTTTTATATTAGAATATCTTTTTAAAATTATTGGAGATAAATTGATAAAAAAATATCTGTTTTTTGTTCTTTTCTTTATGGGATTTTCCTTATCAGGAAAGATTTTTTCACAAAGTTATATGTTCCCTGATAAAATCGGATTTGGATACGGATACTCTAAAATAGTAACAAAATATGATGGAGACGGTCATTCCGGCTTAATTTCATTCGGGAAATTTGATTTACAATTCGGCTATTCGGAAACAGTATATAAAGATGTAAACGGATATAGCTATGCAGTTGGGGTTTCAATCTACAGATTTAGAGAAGGCAAAAAAATATATCCTGCTTTAGTTATTGGTTATGCAGGTACAAATCATCAAGGGGGAATAAATCTTGGTTTGCAAGTTTCCGGAGATTTATTCGATAACAATAGTATCCGGATTATTCCGGAAGGGTCAGTTAGTTTTTTAATTGTACTAGGAGAAAATTCAAATAGTTCATCAGGTTATGGTTCCGAAGAATCGAACATCAGTTTAAAAAAAGTTGTCCCTTCAATAAATTTTGGAATAAATATTGGCTCAAAATTGGGTAAATCTGTAGTACTCTTAATGACACCTGGATTTAGTTCAACAAATAGTATTTCATATTTTCATGCATCCATTGGGCTATCTTTTGGTCTGTTTAACAATTCAAAAGAAAATGCAGCAGAATAACCTGTTTATCTAATCAATTGGTAATGTATACAAAAAGATAGTTACATTAATTCAAAATTCGTGATTAAGCTGGTTTGTACGCCACACAATGATCCGCGGCTGGCAGAATCTTGAGCCGTTCACCTTTCACCGTGTACCCTGTTTCTTGTCTTCGCTTTGCTCTATGCCCTCAGCACTATGCAAAATAGAGTACGAGTAAGTCTCAAGAGTAAGATTATAGAAAACCATTTACCCTTTTCCGTTCACCTCCCTTTCTTACTGAAATTTCTTAGGCAAAAGAAAATCTTTAATTGGAAATATTTAACTTAAACATTAAGTTTGCACTTACCATTTTACAAATTAGAGGAACTGATGAACTACAATATTATTAAACCTGCCCAAAGAACCGAAAACATATCCTATGCTGTTAGGGATATAGTTGTAGTGGCGGAACAGGTGGCGAAAACAGGTAAAAAAATATTGTACCTTAACATTGGCGATCCTAATCTTTACGATTTTGCGCCTCCTCGCGAAATTGTTGAAGCAACATACAATGCAATGTTAAAAAATAATAACGGATATGCTCCTTCTGCCGGTATTATACCTGCAATAGAATCAATAGAACGCGATGTTCAAAAAAAAGGAATAACAAATATTCAGGAAATTTTTGTTAGCACCGGCGCCAGTGAAGCTATAGATATTTGTCTTACTGCGCTAATTAACAACGGCGAAAATGTTCTTACACCTACACCGGGTTATCCGCTTTATACTGCAATTTCCAGCAAACTGCAGCTTATAAGAAATCCTTATTATCTTTCGGAAGAAAACAACTGGATGCCCGATATTGAAGATATTAAGAGCAGAATCAACAAGAAAACCAAAGGAATTATTTTAATAAATCCTAATAACCCCACGGGAAAAGTTTACAGCAAAGAGTTGCTTTTACAGATTATTGATGTTGCACTGGAAAACAATCTTGTTATTTTTGCCGACGAAATTTACGATAAACTTATATACGATGATAAGCATCTCGTTTCTATTGCGTCATTAAATCCCGATGCACCTGTTGTTACTTTCGGCGGACTTTCGAAAAACTTTATGGTGCCAGGTTTCCGAATAGGCTGGGGAGTTATAAGCGGAAATAAAAACATTTTGGCTCCTTATGTTGAAGCTGTAAATAAACTTCTGCGCGCCCGTCTTTCGGCAAACCACCCCGAACAGTATGCTATACCCGCAGCACTGGACGGAAACCAGGAAAGCGTTAAAGAAGCAATGCGCAAACTTACAAAACGTCGCAATCTTACGGTTGATATGCTTAACAGTATTCCGGGTATAACCTGCTCCAAACCCGAAGGTTCTTTTTATTGTTTCCCTAAAGTAGAAATCAATAATCCCGATAATCATTTTGTAACTGAACTTCTTAAAGAAACCGGTGTTTTAGTTGTTCCAGGAACCGGATTCGGACAAAGAGAAGGCACAAGACATTTCAGAATTGTCTTTCTTCCGCCCGAAGATGTTCTTGAAGAAGCTTACAGAAAAATTTCGGAATTTTTAGAGATTTATAAAGATAAATATGATCTGGCGGTTAAATTATAATAGAGTATTTTTTCTTATATCGGCAGTTGTTTTTACTGTTTTTCTAAGCTCCTGCAAAAAAGAATCGTCTGGTACCGAACCTCAGGTTTACGGCAGATTAAGCGGAAATGTTACGGATGTTGCTAACGGACAAAATATGGCGATGGTGAATGTCTATACAGTTCCGGCAACCAGTTTTATAACTACCGATATTAACGGAGCCTACACAATAGAAAACATTCTTCCAGGCGCATATAAGGTTTTTGCCGCCAAAAACAATTACGATACAATAAGCGTTGATGTTACCGTAAATGCCGGATCTATTACTTATGCCAATTTTATCCTTAAGCCATATACTCCTAGCGATAAAAATTACGGAATTATTTCGGGAATTTTACGCGAACTGAAAACCGATGATCCTATTTCCAAGGCTTTCCTTTATACAGTGCCTTCTACTAGCGTTGTTACTACAAACAGTACAGGTGAATACGAAATTACAAATGTGCCTGCCGGGAAATATAAACTTTGGTACGGAAAAGACGGTTACGATACTTTATCGGTTGATGTTTCGGTTATAGCAGGTAAAACAACCGGCGCTGATCTTACACTTGCAAAAATGGATACATCCGCAGCAGGCAGTTTCGGAAAAATTACAGGCAGAATCACAAATGCAACCACGGGTCTGCCAATTTCGGGAGCAGCAATAACATCAGTGCCGCCGCTTGGTTCAATAACAACATCATCAACCGGAGATTACGAAATCAACAATATAAAACCCGGCAGCTACAAATTAAAAATTTCGAAAACCGGTTTTACCGATAAAGAAGTTGATGTTGTAATTACCGCCGGAACTACAGTTACAGTAAATGCTTCGCTGCAGCTTCAAACAGGAAACATTACCGGACGTGTTATAGATGCCCAAACTGGAAACGCGCTTGCCGGAGTAAATATAAAAACAACTCCCGGTACAAGTTCAATAAGTACCGGTTCCGACGGCAGATACGATCTTCAGAACATTATTCCAGGCAAATACAAAATTTCAGCCGTAAAAACAGGTTACACAACATTAGAGTTTGAAATTACAGTTACTGCAGGATTAAACACTTATGCCGACTTTGTTTTGAATGCTGCCCCATAGCACTAAAATGAATTTATAATATTTCGGGCTTTTTTTAATTTTTAGTTAATGTTTAATTATATTTGCATTCTAAAAACAGAGTATTTTATTGGAAATAATAAATAAGACTATTCTCCCCTCCGGAATAAAAGTAATTACCGAAAAACTTCCTCATGTTAAATCTTTTTCGCTCGGATTCTGGTTTAATGTGGGCTCGATTGATGAAAATGAAGAATACAACGGGATTTCGCACTTTATTGAGCATATGCTTTTTAAAGGTACAAAAAAGCGCTCCGCTAAAAAAATAGCCGAAAATATCGAATCGTTAGGCGGTTACCTGAATGCTTTCACTTCAAAAGAACATACCTGTTATTACGGAAGAGGACTTGAAGGACACACAAAAAAAACTTTTGAAGTTTTGGCAGATATGATTCTCAATTCGGTTTTTAATGGAAATGAAATCCGAAAAGAAGCCGCAGTAATTGTTGATGAACTTAACGATATTGAAGATTCGCCTGAAGAACTTATTTTTGATAAGTTCGAAGCAGAAACATACAAAGGCAATTCACTTGCATTCCCGATTATCGGCACCGAAAAAAACATCCTTGCATTTACCAGAAATGATTTTATCGATTATCTTATAAAGCACTATAATTTTTCGAACTTGAGTATTGTTGCTTCAGGCGCTGTTGAACACGAAGAAATTATCCGATTAACAGAAAAATACTTTAATTCACCTAAATCGTTTCAGTCTGTGCAGAGACCTTTGCTGAATTTTTCTAAATGGGAGGACAGGTTCGTTTATAAAGATATCCAGCAATCGCACATTATTACCGGAACAATAACATCGGGATATAAAGAGCGCGACCGCGTTATAGTTAATCTTCTTTCGCATATACTCGGCGAAGGCAGCAGCTCGAGGCTGTTCCAAAGCGTGCGCGAAAAAAACGGGATTGCTTATCAGATAAATACTTTTCTTAATTCGTATTTCGATTGCTCTACTTTCGGAGTATATTTTTCCACAAACGATAAAATGGTGAATAAAGCTTCGGGATTGATAAAGAGCGAACTCGAAAAAATTAAAGAGAAAAAAGTTTCGGAAAAAGAACTTAACCGGGCAAAAGAATATCTTAAAGGAAGCATACTTATGGGGATGGAAAGCACTTCCAACCGGATGATTAGAATTGCTCAATCGGAATTATATTTAGGGCGCAATAAAACCGTTGCAGAATCGGTTGAAGAAATAAACTCTGTTACCGTTGATGATATTCACGTATATGCAAACAGCCTTTTTGACGAAAACAAACTTTGCAGAATAATGATAGGTTCGAAAAATATTTTTTCGCTGCCCGAATAATCTATCTCGGATTACTTCAAATTCCTGCTTTGTAAATACATTTTTTATCTTTTCCTGCAAAATAACATTTCGCGCAGTGAATAATATTTGCAGGGAAAATATTGGTATTTATTTTGCCTATTATTTCTCCTATTTCTCTGCCGAAATCTTTCACTTCTTTTTTATTAAGATTCTGTTCCCAATAATTATCAGGGTGTTTTATAAAAATCAGTTTTAATGCAAAATTTTCTGCCTCCGGATATTTTTTAGAAACAAGGTATGCATAAAATTTTAATTGCTTTTCGTATGACTGAGCGCGCTCTTTTATTTCATCAGCTTCAATTTTATCGGTTTTATAATCTGCAATAACTATCTTTTTATCTTCAATAATAAGCTTATCGATAATTCCGAATAAATAATTTTCATCTTCGGCGGCATAAATTTCAAATTCGTTTTTATAATTCTCTGCTTTCTTTATTTCTTTATAAATATTCGAATTAAAATAATATTTTAAGTCGTTTATTATTTCATCTATAAATTGCCGGGGAATTTCCTCGGAACCGGTTTCGCCGAGAATTTTTGATTTTATGGTTTCATATAGATTTTCATCGATGGCTTCATTTTCAAGAAGCGAATGAATAATTCGTCCCTTTAAATCTGCCGGGAGTTTTTCATCATCTTCTTTATCCGAAAAATCATTAAAGCTCTCTGATTTTATGTAAAATTTTTCCAGTTTTTTTAAACCTAAATTATAGGCAAGATGATATTTTAACGGACACTGAGAATATACTGCAACTTTTGTGGCAGAAATTATATCGCCCTTTATAAAATCGATAAACGGTTTTGTAATAATAAGTTCAGGCTTAATTAAATCAGCTTCCGGAAATTTATCTTGTGCCGGAAGACTGAATGTTTTTACTAATTTTATTTTTTGTTCAATTTCACGTTCAATATTTTCAGGCAAACTGTCCTTATTTAGGAATTTCATTCTGCCTGAAATTAAAACTTCATCTTTCTCTGTATCAAGATTAATCCCTTTAGCAATGTGCTCAAAAAACGATCCGCTGGTAATTCTGTTTTTTTTAAGTGTAGCGCATATAAAAAGATTTTTTGCAGCCCGTGTAACTGCTACATATAATAGTCTTTGCTGCTCAGCTTTGCTTTTCCGCCATTGGATATAATCATCCAATAAAACAACCGGGGCAGCTGCGTAATCGTCCGAGTAGTTTTCACCAAGAGGCACTTTTGCCATAAATCCAAAAGTTTTGCTTGCCGAAATACTCTTTGCTTTTGTTGTTTCGCTGCGGGGCGAATCATTTGTACGGTAAAGAAACACTGTATCAAATTCCAAACCTTTCGACTGATGAATTGTCATAATTTTAACAGTATTTTCATTGCCGATAGGCACAGCTTGTCCTTCATCTTCCTGTTTTTGAACGGACATTTTCAGATAATCAGTAAAATCGTACAGACTTTTTAATCCCTGATTATAAAAACCATCCGCAAGTGTTATAAGCTTTTTAATATTTGCAATTTCCTGATCGCCCTCATATGATGAAGCAATAACAGACCAATAACCGGTATCATTCAAAATAATCTTAATTAGCCGGCTAATTTCTGTTTGATAAACCAGACTTTTAAAATATGCCAGTGTATCGACTACAGATTTCAATTCGGGCATTTCTGAAGACAGCAAACACAGTTTTTCGTGTAACGAGCTTCCTTTTTTCTGGGAAATATTATATAATGTTTTATCGGATAATAAAAAAAACGGCGATCTTAGAATTCCTGCAAGAGCAGTATCATTTTCAATATCGAGCAGGAATTCCAGCATATTTAAAATATCGTAAACTGTCTGCCTCTGATAAAATCCTTTTCCGCCAACAATCTGATAAGGAATTTTTCGTTTTGAAAAAGCCTCTTCAAGTTCGGCAAAGTGATTTCTTTTTCTGCAAAGAACAGCAAAATCCGAAAACTTTAAGTCCTGGTTGTCTAAAATATTTTCTGTTATTTTAAGTGCCGTAACCTCAGCTTCATCAATATCCGGATTGTTTTCATCACAAACAAGGATTTCAACTTTCCCTTTCTCATCAGTTTTTCGGGCACAAAT
The DNA here is from genome assembly GCA_964437215.1 of uncultured Melioribacteraceae bacterium. Lineage (GTDB taxonomy): Bacteria > Bacteroidota > Ignavibacteria > Ignavibacteriales > Melioribacteraceae > JAAYAN01. The sequence goes on from CAYTFZ010000068.1 coordinate 7,842, forward strand.
TAATTCGGTATAAGCCACTTCGTTCAGCAAAACATTTTCAGTTTTAAATAATTGAGAAAACAGTTTGTTCGTAAAAAAAGCTATTTCCGGGAAAAGACGAAAAGTATGAGGAAGGTTTAAAATATTATTTTTTCCCCATTTTGTAATTTCCTCACGTGTTTTTGTAAAAACTTCAGGTTCGGCATCGCGGAACATATAAATACTTTGTTTCTCATCGCCAACCACAAATAAATTCCCTCGCTTTAAATTATCGAGGATAGGCATAAAAATGTTGTATTGGATTTCGTCGGTGTCTTGATATTCATCAATCATTATATAGTTATATCTTTCCGAAAGGGCGGTTTTCACTTCTTCATTTTTCAAAAGATTTTCGGCATACAGCAAGATATCTTCAAAATCAAGGATGCATCTGTGCTTTTTCAGGTTTTCATAGATTTTCAGAATATCAGTAAATATTTCTGCAAAATCCTTATTGTATTCCGCCAGTACAGGTACGGCTTCAAAAGAATTTTCTTCCGGCAATATTTTTTCGAAATCGCACATCATTTCATTTGCCTGCCCTATTTCCGGAGTGTTGTCGTAATCCTTCGAAAAATATCCGCGTTTTTTAATTGTATTTTGCTGGGTTGCTGCTTCTTTAATAATTTCAGAAAGTATAACCATTTTTTTTGAAAATGTATCGGAATTATCATATTCTTTCACTTTATTTACTACTTTAGCAGCAATTTCATTTTCGCTGTTTTTTTCTGCAACATATCCGTTAATTGTCTCTAACAATCTTATCAGCTTATCTGCTTTCTCTTTTAGAAGCAGACTTCCGTAATATTCAAAATCGTTGTTAAATTTTTCTGCTATTTCTACGGTAGTTTTATTATTAATTATTTTTATTATACTTTCTGTTTTTTTTCTTTTGCCTATAAGATATTTTATCTGTTTTATAAAATTATTTTTCGAGCCGCAGAACCTTATTATTTTCTTCAACAGCTCAAACTTTTCGGAATTATTTACGCAGTCGTTAATGTATTTTTCAATACTCTTATCAATTATTTCATCAGCCAGATTTGTATCAGCCGAAACAAATCCCGCATCAACGCCTGCTTCAACAGGAAAGGATTTAAGCAGATTTATACAAAACGAATGTATTGTAGAAATATTTGCAGAAACAAGCTGCCGCCGTATTCTATGTAAAACTTCTATTTTCCTGTTATCATTTTCATTTATAAGTCTTTGTTCAATTTCGGATGCAATTTTTCTGTAAAGCTCTCCGCCGGCTTTATCGGTAAAAGTAATTGCCACCATTTTATTCAGCGGGATATTTTCGGCAAGAGCAATTTCAACATACCTTTTTGCAAGTACAAATGTTTTCCCTGAACCGGCATTTGCAGTGAGTGAAATATGGTTTTTATAATTGAGTGCCGCTTTTTGATACGAAGTTAATTCATTCATCTTTCATTATAACAAATTTTATTAAAAACAAAGTCCCTTCGGAATTACTTCTTTCCAGAGAAATCTTTCCGCCTGTCATTTCAATAAATCTCTTAACCATGCTCAAACCTAATCCCATCCCTTCGGTTTTAGTTGTAAAATTCGGCAGAAATATTTTTTCGGCATTCACAGGATCAATACCTTTGCCGTTATCCGATATTCTTAAAATATAAAAATCGTTTTCAGTTTCAAGTTTCAACTCAATTTTTGTTGCCTCTGCCTGTATTGAATTTCTTATCAGATTGATAATTGTTCTGTTAAGCTGGTCGGAATCGGACTCGGTATAAGCTGTTTTAATATCGGTTGAAAATGTTATTTTAGCTTTTTCGTCGGCAAAAAGGTTTACAGTGCTGTTTATCGAATTTACTATATCTAATTTTTCTAATTTTAATTTTGGCATCTGGGCAAAATTGCTGAATTCGCTTGCTATATTTTTAAGCGTATCAATCTGTCTTATTGTTGTTGATGTAACTTTTTCGAATATTTCATCGAATTTGGGTGATTTGTCCTTATAAGTTATAACAAGCTGCTGCATTAATAATTTCATCGGTGTAAGCGGATTTTTAATTTCGTGAGCAACCTGCCTTGCCATTTCTTTCCAGGCAAGTTCACGCTCAACTTCAGCCAGCTCGGTCTGATTTTTTTTGAGTCCCTTAACCATTTTGTTGAAACCGTCAATCAATTCTCTGATTTCACCTTTGTATTTGTTTTCCAGATTAAAATTTAGATCGCCGCCAGCAACAGCCTTTGTTGCGTTTGTAAGCTTAAATATCGGCTGCGAAATCTGCCGGGCAAGAAATGTACTCACTAAAATAATTATTAAAACTGCAAGCGAATAAGTGCCGAAAAGGAAAACATCGGCATCGGAGCCGCCCATCGGTAAAGAGACCGAATTAAAAGCTGTGTTTACTTCAATTACTTTTTCTTCTCCGCCAATTTCGGTTTTATAATAGAAAGCTTGATACTTATAATTTTCGAGATTTTCATCATTCAGCACTTTAATAAATCCGAGATGAAATAATTTTGAATATGCTGCCGGGTGAATATTCGCAGGAATTATTCCGGTATTGTAAAAATTTCTGTGAGTGCTGTATTCCAGTATGTTGTTCTCGAACAGAGAATAATTCACCCCCATATCATCAGCTGCCCGGCTATAAAGATCTATCCTTGGGTAAACATTATAATATTTCTCAAGATATTCACTTAATCTTTCAGCACGTTTTTCCAATTTGTAAATGATTGTTTCACGGTTGTTATCTTCGGAAATTGCTCTAAAATAAAAAGCCATTACCAGAAGAGGAATTATCGATATTAAAAGAAATGCTGAAAGCAGTTTAAGATTATACGTTACCTTAAAATTAAAATTGCGGGCAGCAAGAACCAAAAACAGAAAGATCCCGGCGCAAATTATATAAACAGTATGAACAATAAAAACCTTGAAGAAATTAAACAAACCAAACGATATATCTTTTTTTGTCTGCCCCACACAAAGTAATTTTTCTTTGTAAGGATCAGTTTTAACTATAAAGAAAGTATAATCGTCATTCCCGTAAGAAAAATCAAACCAGGCTTCATTGAATTTTGAAAAACCTGCATTACGGAAGTTTTCTATTAAATTTTCATCGGGTGTGAAATTCCCATTTATTTTAACAATTCTGCCTTTTTCTATTTCAATAAGTTTAAGTTTTTCTATATCCACCGGTGAAAGAATTCCGGCTGATTTTCCCGTATAAAACTTCCCGGATTTTTCAATAAGAAATTTCGAATTATCCATTAAAGCAGAAACCACAAGATAAAAAGCATTTCCTGCTTTATCGCGCACTTCTTTTTTAACTGATAAAACCTGCTGCTTTCCGGATATTTTTACAGAAACAAATTCCTGCCCGTTATGATTTTTAATAATTTCATCAAATGATTCTTGCTTTATATTATAATCAGAATTGAATTCTCCTAACAGATTCCATTTTTCATCAAATATTTTAAGAGATGAATTTACTCCTTCTTTTTCAAGCGGACTGTTGCTCCAGCAGATAAAGGCGAGTGAAGAATAATTTTGCGATACTGGAATAGTTTCATTTTCAATAAATCCGGCGGATTCGTCTGCCGTCTGACCTAAAAGAAATTCAAACCAGTTTTCATCGGGGCGCATCAGTTCAAATGCAACTGTTCTGAGAGAATCTACTTCGAGGCGGGAGTTATAAAAAATAAGCAGACTTACAGTTATATAAGATGCAAAAAAAGATATTGCCAGGTATCTTCCGAAAATCTGTAATTTGCCTTTATAAATAAGTAAAGAAATTACAAAGGCAACACTTATAAAGATAATTCTTAAGGCCGGAGTTCCTTGAGGCTCTTTTTGAGATAAATCGTAAATAAAGCCCAAAATATGGAAAATGATAAAAATCCCCCACAAATAGCGGCTGCCTGAATTATACCATTCCCCGAATATTTTAATTATAAATAAAATAAATGCAACTGATACCGTTACCGAGCAGATTCCAAGAAGAAGCAAATTAAAATGCATAAATGCAATGGGCAGTTTCGGCAACAATTCGGGGAATTTAAAGTAAAAAATTGAAGAATCGAATATTACACTTTTAACCGCCGCGCCCAGTCCGCGCAAAAACACAAGAAATAAAAAGGCTGAAAGTAAAACAGCAAATATTTTCGGAACAATATTTTTTGTTTTTAAATCTTCGTTTTTTATTCCAGAAATATTTCTAAGAAAAGACACACAGATTATCAATACAAAAAGTGCGGTTAGAAAAAATTCGAAGGGAGAACTTACAATTCCATACGCCAGTCCCGACGAGAAATAAGATGAATCTGTAAAAGCTTCGGGTAAAAAGCTGCCCGGAATTTCGGTTACAAATAGTATAATTCTAAATATTGACAGATTTAAAATAAGCAGTAAAAAACCAGCAGTCTTTTCCCCGGAAAAAAACTTAAATTGATTTACTTTAAGAATAAAAAAAAGGAATGCTAAAATTCCCATAAGATATTTCATACGTTGCAAATCGTCGAGGAATGTATTGATGGCAGCATCTTTAAGCGGTTTTTGAAATTCAACCGAACCGATTATTTTGTTCTTATTATTTCTAATTTCCGCGCTGTCGTATCTCCCGTCAATTATTTTGTTCATATTGCCCAAAAGAAGCCGGAAACTTGTATTGTATTCACTCGATAGATCTTCTGTTATGCTTAGAGGCTGATAAAACTCGTTGTTAAATCTGTATTTTTTTTCAACTGGTTTAGCAATCTGGAAATAAAAAATGCTTTTATCCGTTATTATGCTGTCCATATAAATAAGCGATATTTTCAAATCGGATCCGGAAAGAAAAGTTTCGCCGTAAGGTTTTAACGAAAAAATCGAAGTATCGGCTTGCAAGCTGTGTGTATTCCACGCATAAAGATTAAACGATGAATCGAAAATAAATATTTCGCAATTGCCGAAAGTTTTTTCCATCAGCAAATCGAAAAGCTTTGTTTTGTTTTCTTTGGAAAAGTATTTAGGATTTGTTTTAAGAAGATGATTTTTTACATCAAGTACTGCAGAAGAGACATCGTCGAATTTTTGTTTAATTCCGTCTTTTATGGTTCCGGTTTTTTCGGCTAACTCTTTCTGCCAGTTATCCTCTTTGTATTGAACCAGCCAAGGTGATGCAAATCCGGCAATAAAAAATACCGTCAGACAAAACAATGCTAAATAATGCGCTTTTTTCTGTATTAAAGAAAACAATTTCTGCATAATTATCAGTTAATTGTTATCTGGGAAATCTGCCATTTATCCCCTGCAGATTGAATTGAAATATACACTCCGGCAGAACCTCGTCTTCCGTTGAGAGTGTATTTTAGTTTACCAGTGGCATAAGCCGATCTTTCAAATATCTTTGTTCTTTCAAGAACGCACTCAATGGGTTCGTAGGTATCCAGATATTTCTTAAGAACATAATATGCCTGATTCGAACTGAAATATCCCGTAGTTCCATCCGATAAACTGATGTATGTTTTTGAGCTGAAATATTCTGAAAAATCGGATATACTGTTTACTGAAATTCCTTTCTGAAATATATCGAATAAATGATTCACATCATCGTGCTGATAAATAAAACCCAAAGTAAACATCATCAGCAATAAAGATATATATTTTATTTTAGGAATAATCATTCCGTAAACTTCTTAATTAACAATTTTATAATCTAAACTTTAAGTAAAATAACTAATTATCAATAAAAAAGCATACCCGAAGGCATGCTTTTTTCAATCATTTCAAATATATTTTAATTTCTTCCGGATCTTGAAGCTGTACGGCTTTTTTCTGCAGTTGCATTGCGTTTAAGAAGTTTGCTTCCTTCTACAAGCTGATAAGCCCAATCGAAAACCAATCTGTCGTTCACAATATTTTTAACGCGTACTTTAGCAAAGTGATTATCATATGTCCAAATTATATAAGTATGTCCCGGAATTGCTTCGATAAACTTGTAAGGATCGCCTTCGTATAACGGCACATAACCTGATGAAGGAGCTTCATTTATGTCGTAAATATCGCTGGTTGCGCCCATATCAGTAATATCAGCTTCCGGCCAGACGTTTAAATAGTGTTTCCCTTCAAATTTCTCGTAAAAGAAGTCTGCATCCAAATCATCAAAAGGAAGGATGCTGTAACTGCTGAAATCGTAACCCGAAGAAGCATCTGTATTTGCAAGCGCAACGTTGAAACCTTCGGGGCGTGGGGTTTCATAAACTACATCGTAACTCAATTCGCTCTCATTTCCATCGTAATCGTAAGCAGTTACAGCATAGAAATATGTATCTCCGTTTTGGGCTTCTCTATCTAAATAATATGTGTTTCCAGTACTTCCTATCAACTCGTATTCACCATCGTATTCATAGCTGTAATAAACATTGTAACCTGCAAGATCTCTTTCTCTGTTCTGGTTCCAATGTAATTCAACAACACCGTCCCCGTTTAATGTGTATAAACCTGTCGGCGGATCGGGCGGGGTTGAATCGTATTCGTAAGTGGTTACATCGCAAGCAGTAAAAAATGCCATTGCTATTATAATTGCAAGTAAACCTAATGTCTTTTTCATATTTACCTCCTCAGCAAAAAGTTAATTGAAAACAACATTGCAATACAAATGCCAAACCGGAAAGCAGTTTGATAATTGTGTTTTATGGTAAATTCGCAGATATTTCAATAAAATATTTGTTGATATTTTCTTAATTGTTCAGATTTGTATACAGAAGTGGATAGTTTTAGAAGAATAACTAATAATTCTTAATTTTGAATTTTGACTGATAGTATGTCCTGCTCGTTCCTCGCCGGACTTTTATTTTTTAACTTCGATAATATCCTTCATTTTTAATTATTA
>CAYTFZ010000069.1:0-14653 GCA_964437215.1 uncultured Melioribacteraceae bacterium
TAAAAATGTGAGTCAGCAATTTTTCAATTAGATAGTTGTATTTATAAAAGCAGGCGCATCAACAATCGAATATTTAATGATTATTGATTCTGATGGCACAAATATGGAATGAATACGCTATACAAATTTTAATAATAGAGAGTTCCGTTAGTGTTCTAAAGTCTGGGTAAGTATTGGCACAGACCTAGGATTTGAAGCGACAATAACGATTTATTGCAATTTGATAAAAGAAATTATTTCAAAATAAAATCTTTGCAGAAAAAGTATTGTTATGTCAATAACATAAAAAGTTGCAGTTTTCAACTTTGTGATGGCTTTACAAGAAAAAAACTGCAATACATTGTGTTGTATTTTTGTATTCTAACAGAAGCTTATTGAAACTATTTCAGTTTTTATGAACAATCCCTGAAAAAACTTATTCAATTTCCCCGATTACAAAAGCTTTTTCGTTTTGCGATTTTGCAATTTCCAAAATTCTGTTCACATCGTTTTTATCAGCAATTGCAATCAGCCCGATTCCTATATTAAATACATCGCGCATTTCTTCGTCGCTTACGTTTCCTGTATTCTGAATAAACTTAAATAATTCAGGCATTTCCCACGAATTCCAGTCAACTTTAATCTTTAATCCTTCAGGAACAACACGTTTAGTGTTTCCAATAATTCCGCCGCCTGTTATATGCGAAAAGGCTTTGATGTCAATTCTTTCTTTAATTTCAGTAATAATTTTCAAGTAAGATTTATGCACTCTCAGTAATTCTTCGCCTAACGTCGTTTCAAGTTCTGCAGGCTTGTAATCAACTTTAAATTTCGGGAATAAAATATGACGGGCGAGAGAATAACCATTCGTATGCAGACCGTTGGAAGCAAATCCGATAAGAACATTTCCTTTTGCAACTTTTTTGCCGTCAATAACTTTGCTTTTTTCCACAACACCTACAATTGTACCGGACATATCATATTCGTTTGCATCGTAAAGACCGGGCATTTCGGCAGTTTCGCCGCCTATCAGCGCAATTTCATTTTCTTTGCAGGCAACCGAAAAACCTTTAATAATCTGTTCGGCAACATCTGGGTTTAATTTCCCGAATGCCATATAATCAAGGAAAAAAAGAGGTTTAGCTCCGCCAACAGCAATATCGTTTACGCAGTGGTTAACAAGGCACTGTCCTACAGTATCGTGTTTGTCCATCATAAACGCTACTTTAAGTTTGGTGCCAACTCCGTCAACGCTGGAAACTAATACTGGATTTTTATAGCCGCTGAAATCAGGTTCATAAAACGCGCCGAATAAACCAATACCTGTAAGTACGTTTTTATTAAAAGTTGATTTAGCATAGGATTTAATGCGGTTTACGGTTTCGTCACCGGCTTGTAAATCCACTCCGGCTGATTTATAATCTGCTTTCAATTTTTTCTCCCTAAAAAGATATTATTTAATTTCCAAAAATAACCTCAATAATTTTAAAGTGAAACTTTTTAAAATAAAATCTGTAATAACGGTTTTAAAAATTGAGAATCTGAGGCATAATCACAGAAAATCTAATTCACTGCATGAGTGATTTTTTTTTAATATCTTTACAGGTTAAAAATTAAATTATTCAGATGGAATCTTATAATTTATCAGAACGCGAAAAATCTGTATTAAGATACGTAATTCACCAGTTCATTCTTACGGCAAATCCTGTAGGCTCCAGGAATATTGCCAAATATTACGATCTTAATATTTCGCCGGCAACGGTACGGAATATAATGTCCGATCTGGAAGATACCGGATTTTTAAACCATCCGCATACTTCTGCCGGAAGGGTGCCAACGGATAAAGGTTACAGGTTTTATGTGGATTCTCTGATGGAGCCGCCAAAATTAAAAATTGATGATAAAAAGATAATTGAATCGGGGCTGGATAAAGTAACGGACGAAGTAAACGAAATTTTAAGAATTACTTCAATTATATTAAGCAATATTACAAATCAGCTTGCTTGTATTACTTATCCCAGTTTTAATGATGCTGTTTTGCAAAGAATTCAGATAGTTCAAATTTCATCAACAAGAATTTTGGCAGTTATAAGTATCGAATCGGGATTGGTTAAAACAATAACGCTCGAAATGAGTGCAGAACTGAATGCCGGGAAACTGAATTTTATTCAGAATTTTCTTAATGAAAAACTTTCTGGATTGAGATTCAGCGAAATTAAAAAAACATTTGCCGAACGTGTTCAAGATGTTGATGAAGCGCACAGACCGATAATACGCGTTTTTCTTGAATCGATTGATAAGATTTTTACCGATTTGCCGGTAAGCGAAAAAACAATAATTTCGGGAACGAAAAATATTTTGCGCCAGCCGGAATTTGAAAATCACGAACATCTTCAGGGAATTATTGAACTGATAGAGGATAAGGAAGTAATTGTTCACTTAATGGAAAAGCAGAATATCGGCCGCAGCGATGTGCTTGTGTCGATTGGCAAAGAAAATGAAGAAGAAAGATTAAGCGAATACAGCACAATTCTTAAAAGATACGATTTCAGCGGTGTTTCGGGTACAGTAGGAATTATCGGTCCGAAAAGAATGGAATACAACAGAAGCATAGCCGCTGTTTTATATATAGCGGAATTACTTTCGAAAGTTTTAAGTAAAAAATAATTAAGGAAAAGATAAAATGAAAAGTAACAAGGAACCAAATGCTAATGAAGAAGAGGTTCAGAAAAACGAACCGGATTTAAAAACCGATTCGGAAAAAGAAAATAGTGATGCTGAAGTAAAAGAAGTTTTAGATGAAAATGAAAAATTACTTTTTGCTGAACTGGAAACGAAAAATAGCAGAATTGCCGAATTGGAAAATGAAAGCAAAGATTTGAAAGAAACACTTTTACGCAAGGCGGCAGAGTTCGAAAATTATAAAAGAAGAACCGAAAACGAATTGCAAAACTTTATAAAATATGCCTCGGAATCATTTGTGCTGAGTGTTTTGCCGGTTTATACCGATTTTGAAAGATCAATGGAACACATTGACGATGAAGGAAATTCAGCTTCTTTTAAGGAAGGGATTAAACTTCTTTTTCAAAAATTTATAAAGATTATGGAAGACCAGGGAGTTAAAAAAATTGAAGCAAAAGGTCAGCCGTTCGATTTTAATTTTCACGAGGCTTTGATGCAAAAACCTGCCGAAGATGTTCCTGCACACACAGTTTTAGATGTGCTTGAACCGGGTTTTATGCTTAAGGATAAAGTAATTAAACACGCAAAAGTAATTGTTAGTCAGGAATTATCGCAAAGCTGATTGCTTAAAGATTATTGAAAAGGAATAGTAAATGTCAAAAAGAGATTATTACGAAATATTAGGTGTTGGAAAAGAAGCTTCGAAAGACGATATAAAAAAAGCGTACCGAAAACTTGCAATGCAGTTTCATCCGGATAGAAATCCGGGAAATAAAGAAGCGGAAGAAAAATTTAAGGAAGCTGCCGAAGCATACGAAGTTTTAAGCAACGAAGATAAAAAAGCTAAATACGATAAATTCGGGCACAGCGGTCTGAAAGGCGGGCAGGATTTCCAAGGGTTTAACAATGCAAACGATATATTCTCGCATTTTTCCGATATATTCGGAGGAGCTTTTGGAGGTTCTTCAATATTTGATGATTTTTTCGGTGGCGGAGGAGGACAGCAATCGCGGCGTGCCGGAAGAAGATCAACAGGCATACCGGGCTCTGACCTGAAGGTAACACTAAAACTTACTTTGGAAGAAATAGCTACAGGTGTTACAAAAAAGATAAAGTTAAAAAAATATCATACTTGTTCAGCCTGCAAAGGTTTAGGAGCTCAGGACAGTTCGTCATTTAAAACTTGTACTGCCTGCAACGGCACAGGAGAAATTAGACAGGTGTCGCGTTCACTATTTGGTCAGTTTGTTAATATTTCTGCATGTCATAATTGTAACGGTTCGGGCAAAGTTATAAGCAATGCCTGTAAAAAATGTTCAGGCGAAGGAAGAGAGTATCAGGAATCGACAATAAAAATTTCTGTACCTGCTGGTGTTACCGATAATAGCTATATGACTTTAAGAGGTGAAGGTAATTCAGGTAAAAACGGAGGACCTGCCGGTGATATAATTGTAATTTTTAAGGAAGAAAAACACGAATTTTTTACACGCGATGGCGATAATATAATTTACGAATTATTTATAAGCTATCCCGAAGCAGTTCTTGGCACCGAAGTCGAAATTCCTACTCTTACAGGAAGAGCAAAACTTAAAATTGAATCCGGTACCCAACCCGGCAAATACTTAAAAATGCGGGAAAAAGGAATTCAGCACCTTAACAGTCATGGTGCCGGCGATCAGCTTGTAAAAATAAATATTTTTGTACCAGACCGTGTATCGCAGAAAGAAAAAGAACTGCTTACAGAACTGCAGAAAATGAAAAATATTAAAGTGCCTGAATAAATGTTAAAATGCAAAAACTAAAGCAATTTTTTGAGAATACAGGTTTTAGCCTCCAGGAAATGAAAGTGGCGTTGTTTTTATCTGCTATAATTGTTGCCGGAGCTATTTTTAAATTTGCCGGATTTTCTCAGAATGAAGGAAATATGAAATTGTTTAACTATGCAAAACAGGACAGTTTATTTTATTCCGCAGAGAAATATGAAGAAAATTCTTATGAAATTAATAATAATAAAGAAAAAAAAGTTGATTATGAACAAGAACTTTTGGATTTTACGGACGATAATTTATCAAAAAGGGATAACAAACTCCCTAAACTGTATGAAAAATCTGTTGATATAAATACAGCTGATAAAGAAACACTTGTTTTATTGCCTTCAATCGGCGAAAAAACAGCAGAAAAAATAATTGAATATCGTTTGCAGAACGGGAATTTCCAACAGATTGAAGAAATTCTAAATGTAAAAGGAATAGGCCCGGCAAAATTTGAGAAAATTAAAAAATATATTGATGTAAAAATAAAAGAGAAACCCCCGGAGGAAAAATGAATTCAAGGACTGAGCCTTGGTACGTACATCTGATATTAGGAGTTGTTATTCTGATTCTTACTATCGTTTTAATTATGGTTGCTATTGTTGAGCCAGGAAGAGTTTTAAAAGAAGAAAAATATTTTAAAGAAGAAACAAGATTAAGAATGGACAATATCCGCCAGGCGCAAATACTTTGGCAGAAAAAGAACAAAAAGTTCACTGCCGATTTGGACAGCTTGATTCAATTTATTAAAACCGATGATTTTGTAGCTAAAGCAATTGCCGGAAAAGATACTGTTACAGGAAAATCTACAAATCCATTTAAAGTATTAACACACGGAGAATTTACTCCAGAGTCACTTTATTACAGTGCTAGATCAAGATCCCGTTTTATTGTTCAAGTTGATACGTCAATTCAGCCGGATAGTATAATTAACCGAAGAGGCGATTTGCTTCGGGTTGATACTGTAATATCAATAGGAAACCGCTATTATATTGAAGATGTTGATGGATATGGTTCAATTGGTGATCTTTCCAGCGATGCAAAGAAAAATACTGCTTCGTGGGAATAAGAATTTCATAGATGTCATTATTTCAGAATCATGCCGGAATAAATGTCACTTCAAGCAAAATTCAGCTTGTTGAAGTAAATTATAAGGATGATTGCTTTTATCTGGAGAATGCAGATGAGGAGTTTTTTAACGAATTTATAAATTTCGGTTCGAAAGAAACGAAAATCATCTCCGTTCTCCAGAATGCTTTTAACGAAATTATTTTGCGAAAACCTTTAAATTGTAATTCAGTTTCATTTGCTTTTCCGCACGAATTTTTCAGAATAATTGAACTTCCTTACGAAGAAACTCTTGTTAAAGATGATCTTCTTGAAAATATAAAATGGGAACTTTCTGTTCTATATCCCGAAACTTTAAATGAAGAAATGCTGATTGAACCGGTACAGATCCCTAAAAATATTGGAACAAAAACAGCTAAAATAATTATTATTGCTGCGTTTAAGAGATATATAAAAATAGTTCATAAGTTTTGCGTCCGTAATAATCTCAATCTTAAGTACGTAGATAATGTTCATACCGCTGCTAATCAGCTTGTAGCAATGGAAGCAGCCAGCAATACTGATAAATTAACGGCAACAGTATTTCTTGGGGAAAAGGATTTCTCATTTTCTATTTTAAAAAATTCGTTCCCGATTCATTTTTCGGTAAATAAATTTAAAAATGCTGCTGATATTCTGAATAAAATTAGCATCTGCCGCGAAAAAATTTCCGAAAAAAATATTCAAGCAAATGATATAGAAAAAATATATGTATTCGGTGATTTGGTTTCTGATAATTTTACAGCTCAACTTGAAAACCTTTTTAATATCAGTGTTGTCCGATACAATCCTTTCAAAAGGATTAAAATATCCGGCAGCTTAAAAAACGGCGAATATATTTCTGATAAGAATAATTCTTTTGTTTCCGCTGCTGGAATAGCTTTCAGGCTGGTTTGATGAGAATTATTTCCGGCATCTATAAAGGAAGAACGGTTAAATTTCCTAAATCGAAATTAGTAAGACCCACAACAGATAAAGTAAAGGAAACTTTATTTAACATATTAACCAATCAAATTGATTTTGATGAAATAAAAGTATGCGATATTTATGCAGGGTCGGGTTCACTTGGACTTGAATCTTTAAGCAGAGGAGCTGCTAAAGTGCATTTTGTTGAACAGAGTTTTAATGTAGCAAAGATACTGGAAGAAAATATTGAATCTTTGGGAGCAGGAAAATTTTGCAGAATATTCAAGATGGATGCTGTAAAATATTCGCGGATTTCAGACAATGAAACATACGATCTTATTTTGGCAGATCCACCGTTTTTTAAGGATGATATCCACATTGTTGCCACTAACATCCTTGAAAGGGAATTTTTAAATTCCGGAGGAATATTTATTATTGAAAGATCAATTCAAACTGAAAAAAAGGATACAGAAGCGTTCGGAATTGTGCCTTTTAAAAAAATTGGCGACAGTTTAATTTATAAATTTGAAAATTAGAAATATTTGATAAATATTGGATAGGCAATGAACCAGATTAAACGAGCAATTTATCCCGGAACCTTCGATCCGGTAACAAACGGGCATATCGATCTTATTGACAGGGCTACTGATATTTTTGACGAAATTGTTGTTACGGTAGCAAAAAATCCTGGCAAAACAAATCTTTTTACAGTTCAGGAAAGGGTTGAAATGCTTACTGAAAGTTTAAAAAAATTCAGCAATGTTGTTGTTGATTCATTTGACGGACTTGTAGTTGATCACGCTAATCAGATAGGCGCTATGGGAATTATTAGAGGTTTGAGAGCAGTAAGCGATTTTGAATATGAGTTCCAGATGGCATTAATGAACAGAAAGATGGATGAAAATCTCAGAACAATATTTTTAATGCCTCACGAAAAATATACTTACTTAAATTCTACAATTGTCCGTAACCTTGCTCAATTTAAAGCTGATGTAAGTGATTTTGTGCCTCCTATTGTGGCACAAAAGCTTAAAGAAAAATTCGGATAAAATAAACATCTTTTGCTGTAATTGAAACGCTGCTATATCTTAAAAGTAATATTCATTGCTTTTCTTATGCTTTGTTTCTATTTTTACAAACTTAATTTATGTAATAACGGAGGAATAGTAATTTATGGGAATGATGGCTAGGATGAGAGGTCTTGCCTCCTGGTTTATAATTACCGTCGGCGGTTTATTTGTACTTTTTATGGTTATTTCGGATTCGAAAGTGACCGACATAAGAAGTCAGCATACAATGGAAATCGGTTCGATAAACGGAGTTCCTGTAACACAGCAGGAATTTAGTGATATGGTAGATAATTTTATAAAAAATCAGGAAGCGCAGACAGGACAAAAAGTACCTGAAGAACAAATGGAAGATTTCAGGGATTATGTTTGGGATGCACTTGTTTCGCAAAGACTTATTGATGAAAAAATTAAAGAATTCGGCATAACAGTTTCTAACGAAGAAATTGAAGAAATCGTTTTAGGAGAAAATCCGCCAGAATTTCTTAAACAAGGATTTATAGATTCTGCCGGCAATTTTAACAGACAAGCATATTTTCAGGCAATAAAAGATCCGCAGAATAAAGAAATATTAATTCAGCTTGAGAACCAAATCCGCCAGCAGTTAATACAGCAGAAACTGATGAGCTATTTGGGTGCGTCGGTATTAGTTTCCGACGATGAAGTGAGAAGACAGTTTATTGATCAAACTGTAAGAATGAATGTTGAATTTGCAGCGGTTGATGCAAAAAGTTTCAGTGATAAAGATATTACTGTTACTGATGCGGATATTCAATCTTATTTTGATGAACATAAAGAAGACTACAAAACTGATGAAAGAAGAGCTTTTAAATATGTGTTTTTCAGTACAACACCTACTAAATCCGATTCCAATACTGTGAAAAACCAGCTATTAAGCGTATTGGGTAAATTAAAAGCTGATACTATTTCTTTTAAATCATATGTAGATATTTATTCGGTTAAACCTTACAGTCTCGATACCCTCGATGTTACTAAAATGTCGAATGCTATGTATCAGGAATTATCAAAATCCGCACCTGGTGAAATTGTAGGTCCGGTTTTAACAAATGAAGGATATGGTTTATTTAAGTTGAACAGCATTACATCATCCAAAGATAATTTTGTAAGGGCATCGCATATCTTAATTCAAAGAACAGCAAATGATGAAGCTGATAAAGCAAAAGCAGATTCAGTTTATCAATCATTAATCGGCGGTGCCGATTTTGCAGCCGCAGCAAGAAAGATTTCAGCTGATCCAGGCAGCGGTTCGCGAGGCGGGGATTTAGGATGGTTCGGTAAAGGAATGATGGTAAAGGAATTTGAAGAAGCATGCTTTTCAGGACAAACCGGGGTTATTCAAAAACCGGTTAAAACTAACTTTGGTTATCATATAATTAAAGTTGCCGATAAATCATCTTCAAGGTTTGTAGTTGAAGAAATACTTATGAAAATTGATGCCAGCGGAGCTACGCTTTCGAAAGCTTCTGAAGATGCTGACGGCTTTTCATATTTATCTAAACAAGACGGATTTGATTTGATTGCAAAAAATTACAATTATGTAATTAAAACAGCTCCGCTGATTGATGAAAAAACAACTGTTATTCCGGCATTGGGAAGAAGTAAAGCCTTGATTAAGTTTCTGTTTGACGGTTCAGCCGGTGATATAAGCGATAGATTTAAAGTAACAGGCGGATATACAGTAATTGAGATTACAGAAATCCAGCCTGAAGGTTATGTTAAAATTGACGAAGCAAAAGAATCAATCAGAAGCAAAGTACTTTTGGAGAAAAAGCTTGAAAAAGGTTTGAAAATATTGAATGAAGTTTACCCGAAAGTAGCTAAAGAAGGAAAATTAAGTAATGCTTCGAGTTACAATAAAATTGTAAAATTCAATTCGGCAGAAAATATTTCAGCAAACGGTGCAGTTGCAGGAATTGGCAGAGATTATGCTTTTAACGGTTATGCTCTTAACGGAAAAGTAAATGAAATATCAAAACCTATTAAGGGAACTAATGGATGTTATTTGATTAAGGTAACTCAAAGAACTGCATTCGATTCATCTTCATTTACTGTGCGAAAAGCGCAAATGAAACAGCAGATTTCGCAAAACAAGAAAAGAATGATTCAGCAGCAATGGATTGAAAAGTTGAAAGAAGAAGCTGAAATAATTGACGAACGATATAAATATTATCAATGAAAAGTACCCGCCTAAGGCGGGTTTTTTTTTATACGGTCATTTTATTATATTTTGAATTCAATAAAGGTTAATTATCAATGCTTAAATTAATTTATCTAACAGGATTTATGACTTGCGGGAAAAGTACATTAGGTCCGATTCTGGCAAATACACTTGGCTGGAATTTTGTTGATTTGGATGAATTAATCAAAGAAAACGAAAAGATGGACATTTCTGAAATATTTGCTCAAAGAGGGGAAGATTATTTCCGTAAAATTGAAACTGAAATACTAAAATCAGTTTCTGATAAAAATGATTATGTAATTGCTCTGGGAGGCGGAACGATAGTAAAAGAAGAAAACCTTGAAATAATGAAAAAAACTGGTAAAGTAATCTATCTGCGAGCTTCTGCAGAAGTAATTTATAAACGAATAAAAACAAAACTCAACAGACCGATATTTAAGGATTTGGTTTTAGCAGGCAGTCCTAAAAAAGATTTTATTGACAGGATTGAAACCCTCTTAAATGAAAGAAAAAAATATTACGAGCAAGCTGATTTAATTGTTGAAACAAGTAACGAGCCGCTGGGATTTATAGTTGACAAGCTTTCAAAAAAGATTGCGAGAATGATTAATGAAAAAAATTAAAGTAAATGTTGAACCTCAAGCATACGATATTATTATAGGCAATGGAATATTCCGGAATATTTTTGCTGAAGTTGAAAAACGAAAATTATTTAAGAATACTTTAATAGTTATTGATAAAAATGTTTTTGAAATATATAAAAAGGAAATTATTACAATATTCGGAAATTGCAATTTCAAGCTGGAAATATTGATTCTCGAGATTGATGAAAAAAGGAAGTCATTTGAATCTTTAGATAAAATATATTCAAAGTTGATTGAGAATAAGTATGGTCGCGACAGTCTGATAATTGCAATAGGCGGAGGAATAATAGGCGACATAGCTGGTTATGCTGCAGCTACATATATGCGTGGAATTCAGTATATTCAGATTCCTACAACCTTATTGGCAATGGTCGATAGTTCTGTAGGAGGAAAAACTGCTGTCAATTTTGGCGATACTAAAAATGTTATCGGTGCTTTTTATCAGCCGCGGTTAGTTTTAATCGATTCTGATTTTCTTAAGACTCTTAACACCGATGAGCTTGTGTGCGGAATTGGTGAAATTGTTAAGTATGCTTTTATAACCGATGAACAGTTTTATGATTTTTTTAATAGGAATATAAATAGACTATTCTGTTTAGATGAAAAGGTTATTTCTAAAATAATTTATCAATCGGTTTTATTTAAAGCAGGCGTTGTTGAAGCCGACGAAAAAGAAACCGGAATAAGAAAGATTTTGAATTTCGGTCATACTTTTGCGCACGCTTTTGAAGTTGAACAGAATCATAAAATAAAACACGGACAAGCAGTTATTGCAGGAATAATTTGTGCTTTATATTTATCGGAAGAAATTGGGATTTTAGATAATATTAAGCTGAATGAATATTTAAAATTTATTTATCCGCTGAAAAAATATATAAATATTGAAGAACCGGATACTAAAAAACTGCTTGATATAATGAGCCGTGATAAAAAAAACAAAGACGGAAAAATCAAGTTCGTTCTGCTTAACGGTGTCGGAAATATTGCAATTGATATTGAAGCTGAAAGAATACAAGTAGAAAAAGCAATAAATAAAATGAAGAAATTTGTGGAATGAATTTTCTCCTGACATAGGGTTGTCACTTATGCCATTTAAGTTTTGAATGTAACTTATAACTTAAAAGGAGATTAAAAATGTCGGGATCAATAACAAAAAAAACTTCAACATTCGGCTGGGTAGAAATGGGAGCCGAAAATTTAAACAAAGCAAAACAATTTTACGAAACCATTTTCGGGTGGACTGGCGAAATTGCAAACATTAATTCCCCAATGCCTTATGCTGTAATGAAAACACAGGGCAAAGTAACAGCAGGTATTTATCAGCTTACTGAAGAAATGAAAATGAAAAATATTCCGCCTCATTGGCTGACTTATATTTATGTAAACAATGTGAATAATACTTTAGAATTAGCAGTAAAATCCGGCGGAAAAATTATGCAGCCGGCTTTTGATGTTGAAAGAGTTGGAAGAATAGCAGTAGTTTCCGATCCTTCAGGTGCAGTATTTGCAATATGGGAAGCAGATGAAAACGCTATGGAAATGGCTTCAGGTAAGTTTGCTCCCTGCTGGTATGAACTGGGTGCAAAAGATATAAAAATATGCGAAAAATTTTATGCTGACGTATTTGGATGGAATGCTCGGAAGGATAATTCGATGGGAATGGAATATGTAATTTTCAGTGTAAACGAAACAATGATAGGCGGAATGTACCAGATACCGGAAGAGATGAAGGAATTCCCTTCGATTTGGTGCATTTATTTTGAAGTAGCAGATTTTGATAAAACATCAGAGTTTGCTGTTTCGAAAGGTGCTAAAATTATGGGACCGGTAATGGAATATGAAAAAATAGGAAAATTTGCATATTTGCAGGATCCGCAGGGTGCAGTTTTTGCAATTATAAAATCAGCAGAAATGTAGGAGAAAGTAATTACTCCCGAAAATAGTTATTTCGGGAGTAATATCTAAATCGGAATTATTAATACTGTTTTAGTGAACCTTGTCTTTTTTTGGCAGCTTTATCCCATTCAACCACTGTGGTATTTAGTAAATTATTTTTATCATCAAAGAGTGTTTTCATATCCAATCCTACAAATTTTTGAGCTTTTTCTTTTGTTGAGATGTCAGGCAATTCAATTGGATATTGTTTTCCGCGTTTAAGCAAAATTACGGCAATTTCGCGTCTTGCCTGTTCGGATTTTTGAATTGAAGTTCCTATAACGCGCATTGCCTCGGTAGGCGAGTGAAATCCTAATCCGTTTGCTGCTGCAACCCAATCCCAGCGCCACTGGGCATGCCTTATAAGCTGAAGCACAGGTTTCATTTCGGTGTCCGAAGCACCGTCATCCCAAGCTGCTTTTGCTTCGATATGAGCAACTGCCAATGCTTTTTCTGCTAAATGCCTTAATTGTTCAAGTCTGTCCTGCCTTTCGTATACATCTTGAACAAGTCTTTCTGTTTTTTCGCGGTGGCAAACCATGCAGGAATTTTCAACGTTGCTCAAAGGACTTTTAATATGGTGGTCGGTAAATTTTACTCCTCCTTCGCTTTTATACGGCATATGGCAATCGGAACAGGAAACGCCTCTTTGAGCGTGAACACCAGTCATATAAAGCTCATAATCGGGATGCTGCCCTTTAAGCATGGGAGCTTTGCTTAATGCATGTGTCCAGTCCGAAAATCCTATTTCATCGTAGTATTGTTCCATTTCGTCCGCCGAAAAACCTTTATCCCAAGGGAATACCAGATAATTTGATTCTTTCTTAAAATAGTATTCAACATGACATTGCGCACATACCAACGACCTCATTTCCTGATGAGTAATATCTTCAATTTTTTTGCCCCGCCGTTCAAGTGCTTCTATAAGAGCCGGGCGTGTAATATGAAGATTCATTGTTTTATTATCGTGGCAGTCGCCGCAACCGATGGGATTTATAATTTCGGCCCCTTTATCAATCCATTTTCCTTTATAGAATGCAGCGGCTCCTATTTTTTTCATCATACGGGGAACATCAGGACTTTTACATGTCCAGCAAGTTGAAGCAAGGGGACTTTGTTTTACGCCACCGGTACGCAATGTATTTCTAATATCTTTTACGGCATATGCATGTCCTCGTCCTTGTTTGTAATCTTTAGAAAACGGATAACCTGCCCAAAGAATTACAAGTTCAGGAATTCTTTCGAGATAATCAATTTCTTTGGATCCGCCATGCTTGCTTGCGAAATTAGTATCTAAAGTCTGCATGTAAGTTTCGTATTGACGAGGAAAGTTTTCGCCCCATACTTCATTTCTTGCTTCGTCTTCGGCGATGGGTTTAATCATCTGCATTGTTAAAACTGCTTCTGCCCGTCTTTCAATAATAGACGATGCAAACAATGCAATTACAAAAACAATAATTACAGTTACAAAAAATAATATCCATCCTAAAAATGGTTTGCTTTTGATTTTTTCTTGTAACGACATTTCATTCACCTTAGATTTAATTGAAAATCATTTATCTGTTATTTTTCTTATCCATTCGGGAGTGGGGCTTTTAAGAAGTGGAACGCGCGCAAACGGAGTTGAACTTAAGCTATGTACTTTCCCGTGCGGGGTTTCTTTATGGCAATCCCAGCATTTTCTTCCGTCCTCTACAATGCTTTTATTATTAATTGCCCGCAAAGCAATCGGGTGTATCTGGTTTTGATGGCACCTTATGCAATTCTGCTGGACAGCTTCTTTACCGGCATCTTTAATTACAATAACCTGGGGCTCCAAGCGGAATGTAAATACATACGAATGCCGTAATCCGTCAGTTGCTTTAAACATATATTTATTTATTATATTATCCTGAGGAACATGGCAGTCGTTGCAAATGGCAACCCTTCCGTGGCTGCCGTGCTGCCAGGTTGCATATTCCGGCGACATAACATGGCAATTTACGCAAGTTTCAGGGTTGTCCGATAAATAGGAAATGGCATTTGAAGCGTAAAAAATATGGAGAATCATTCCGGAGGCAATTCCAAGAATAATTATTACAGGAAGTCTCCAATTAACAGGGGGTATAAAAAAAATTATTATCTTTTTAATAATATCATTTTTCATAAACATCCCCGCCGTTATAAGTTTCGTTGAATTCTTTAATTCCGGTTGTGCTTGTAGGATGACCGTAATATTCAATATTTTCAAATAGCTCAAGATATTCTTCTTTGGTAATTTTATTCTGCCAATTGCCAGAAAAATATCCTGCTGCAAGTATTGCGTAAAATAGTATTAATATT
>CAYTFZ010000070.1:0-6848 GCA_964437215.1 uncultured Melioribacteraceae bacterium
TATAAATTTTCAATGGTTCCACAATTCTCTGTCCAAGCTTCTGTACTGAATTGCTTCGCTGATGTGCGCCGCTTCTATATTCTCAGAATTTTCCAAGTCTGCAATAGTACGGCTTACTTTTAAAATCCTGTCGTAAGCGCGTGCGGAAAGTCCGAGTTTTGTCATTGCCATTTTTAATAGTTGCTCGCCTGCATCGTTCAATCTGCAAAAAGTCCTTACTTCGCGGGTACTCATATCGGCATTGCAGTAAATTTTCTTAAATCCCGAAAAACGTTTCAGCTGAATTTCGCGGGCTTTAACAACTCTTTCGCGGATATTTACAGAATGTTCGCCTTCTTCCCTGCTTGATAATTCTTTATATTTTACGGCTGGGACTTCAATGTGAATATCAATCCTGTCAAGCAAAGGTCCCGATATTTTTGACATATACCTTTGAATCATTCCCGTATTGCAGGTGCATTCTTTTTCGGGATCAGTGTAATATCCGCAGGGACAGGGATTCATCGCGGAAGCCAGCATAAAATTCGCGGGAAATTCGAGCGACATTTTCGAGCGGCTGACAGTTACTTTATAATCTTCCAGCGGCTGGCGTAAAACTTCCAAAACATTCTTTTTAAATTCAGGAAGTTCATCTAAAAACAAAACGCCATGATGCGCATACGAAACCTCTCCGGGACGCGGGAACGAGCCGCCTCCGATTAATGCTGCATCCGAAACAGTGTGATGCGGACTGCGGAAAGGTCTTTCGGTAACTAATGCCTTTTCTTTTTGAAGAATTCCTGCTACCGAATGAATTTTTGTTGTTTCCAGAGCTTCTTCAAAAGACATAGGCGGAAGAATTGATGGAATACGTTTTGCCAGCATCGATTTCCCGGAACCGGGAGGTCCTATCATTAAAATATTGTGTCCTCCGGCTGCAGCAACTTCCAGCGCGCGTTTTACGTTTTCCTGCCCCTTTACATCTTTAAAATCGAGATTATAAGTATTTACCGCGCTGAATATTTCCTCGAGATTGCTTTTTACCGGCTCGGGTTTAAATTCTCCGTTTAAAAATCTTACCGCTTCCTGCAAAGTATCAATTCCGTAAACATCAATTCCTTCAACAATCGAGGCTTCTTTTACAGAAGATGAAGGCAGCAAAATTCGTTTAATATTTTTTGATTTTGCTTCAACGGCAATCGGTAAAGCTCCTTTTATATGCCGGATTGAACCGTCGAGAGAAAGTTCGCCGAGAATTATTGTATCTTCGAGCATATCAGGTTTAACAATATCGCTTGCAGCAAGTATGCCTATCGCTATGGGAAGGTCGAAAGAGCTGCCTTCTTTTTTTATATCCGCCGGAGCAAGATTTATTGTTATTTTTTTCACCGGGAATTCGTATCCGCTGTTTTTAATTGCTGCCGTAACCCTTTCGCGGCTCTCTTTAACCGCGTTATCAGGCAAACCTACAATTAAAAATCCGGGGATTTGTTTTTCGCAATGAGTTTCAGTTTCAACTAAATAGGCATCTATACCTATTGTGGCGCTTGTAATTATTTTAGATAGCATAAATGGTTTAATTTGTTTACAGAAACATAATAAAATTACAAATCTTAAAGGAATCAAACTAATTATATTTTTTTTATAAGAAAAATTTTGAGTCTAAAATATTTCTTATAAGTAATCGGCTGCTTCTTCTTATAAGTATATTATTCCTATTCTTATCTAAAATCCTCTCCAATGACTTTTAAAAATATTCAACTAAACATCTTTGCAGTAAAATCATACTATATTAGTGCAGCAAATAAAAAACGTGTTCAGTTTTATTTATACTTTAAGTATTTTTACAAATTAAAAAAAGGAAACATATTTTTGGCTCGAAGGAAACGGATAATATTCCTTGATATAATGAGGGCTTTTGCTGTAATGATGATGGTGCAGGGGCACACTACAGACGCCCTTCTCGATCAAAGCTACCGCACATTCAGTTCTGCCGGTTACACTGTATGGGAGTTTTTCCGCGGATTTACTGCCCCTATATTTATGTTTACTTCGGGAACAGTTTTTACCTATCTTTTAAAACTTAACAACCTTCCTTTCAAAGATAATCCGCGTGTATTAAAAGGATTAAAGAGATTTCTGCTTCTTGTGTTTATAGGATATTTACTTCGTTTTCCTACTTGGAATATTTTTGATTACAGTCAGGTAGAGGAAAAGCAATGGCAGATTTTTTTTGTTGTTGATGCCTTGCACCTTATAGGATTCGGGCTTCTTTTTATTATATTGCTTAACTACCTAAGCGAAAAAATTAAACTTAACTATTACATTACTGGAATTGCCGGAACATTATTTTTCTTTTTGATATATCCTTTAACTATTACAATTGATTGGCCTTCAATTTTTCCAACTCCAGTTGCAGCTTATTTTACAAAAAGGACAGGTTCTCTTTTCCCTTTTTTCCCCTGGATAGGATATATTCTTGCCGGATCGGTACTCGGAAAGTTCCTGGCAAAAAAGGAAGATGACCATAAAAATGTAAAATTTGTTGTATGGCTTTCTGTTATAGGCATTGGATTTATTGCTTTTTCATATTTGGGCAAAGCAAATATTTCTTTAATAAAAAACTGGTTCCCATATTGGGGGGAGTACGCTTTTGTAGCATTTTTCCGTCTGGGAATGGTAATACTTTTTAACAGCGTTGCTGCTCTTGTTTCCCTTAGAATTAACCGCCTGCCAAAATTAGTAGCGCAAGTCGGCACGCATACTCTTTTAATATATGCAGTCCACCTGATTATTTTATACGGTTCTGCCTGGAATAATGGCTTTAATAAATATCTATCAAAACAGCTTAACGTTTCACAGACTATTATAGCAGTAGTATTAATGCTTACAGCAATGATTCTTATGGTGATAGGAATAGAAAAATATAAAACTCACAGAAAAAAAATAAAAACAAATAAAATTGAAGCAGCCAATGAGAAAGTCTGAAAATACAGATCCGTTTATATCTCAGGATGACAAAGAATTTGAAAGATCGCTTCGCCCTCAGAAATTTGATGAGTTTACCGGTCAGAAAAAAATTACCGATAACCTTAAAGTTTTTATCGGCGCTGCACGAAAACGGGGTGAGGCTTTAGACCATGTTCTTTTAACCGGACCGCCCGGATTAGGAAAAACAACTCTTGCCCACATTATTGCTTACGAAATGGGTGTGAAGATAAAAATAACTTCGGGACCGGTGCTCGAAAAGCCGGGCGATTTAGCAGGTCTGCTTACAAATCTCGAAGAAAAAGCCGTGCTTTTTATCGATGAAATTCACCGTTTAAGTCCTGTTGTTGAAGAATATCTTTATTCTGCAATGGAAGATTTTAAACTCGACATTATGATTGATTCCGGACCGAATGCCCGTTCGGTACAGATTAAGCTTCCGCAATATACTCTTGTGGGCGCTACTACAAGAGCAGGGCTTCTTACTTCTCCTCTTCGCGACAGATTCGGTATAAAATTCCGTTTCGATTATTACGACAGCGATATCCTCAGCACAATTATTAAAAGGTCTTCTGCTCTGCTTAATACCAAAATAGAAGAAAATGCTGCCGTGGAAATAGCTAAAAGATCGCGAGGAACGCCGCGAATTGCCAACAGACTTTTACGCCGCACAAGGGATTTTGCAGATTTCGGCAATAAAAAATCAATTGATATTGAAGTTGCTAAAAAAGCGCTCAACGCATTGGAAGTTGATGAATTCGGTCTTGATGAAATGGATAAAGAAATAATTCTTGCGATAATCGAAAAATTTAAAGGCGGTCCTGTAGGATTAAGCACTCTTGCTGTGGCTGTTAACGAAGATCCCGGTACATTGGAAGAAGTTTACGAACCTTTCCTTATTCAGCAGGGATTTATTCAGCGTACTCCCCGCGGACGCGAAGTAACCGATTTGGGATATGCAAGGTTTAACCGGAAACGCATAAGCAAAAACAATGAGGAAACTTTATTTTAATATGAAAACGATTAAACTAAATAATATAGAAATAGGCGGAAATAAACCTTTTGTGCTCATTGCAGGTCCCTGCGTGGTTGAATCCGAAAAGGTTATTTTTAATACTGCCGCCGAAATAAAAAAAATAACCGATGAACTTAATATTCCGTTTATTTTCAAATCGAGTTATAAAAAGGCTAACCGCACAAATTTAAATTCTTTTTCGGGAATAGGAAATGATGAAGCGCTGAATATTCTGGCGCAGGTAAAAGAAAAATACTCTGTGCCTGTTTTAACAGATATTCACACCGAACAAGATGCCGGCATTGCTGCTTCTGTTGCTGATATTCTGCAAATACCCGCTTTCCTTTGCAGACAAACAGATTTGCTTGTTGCCGCCGGAAAAACAGGAAAAATTATAAATATCAAAAAGGGTCAGTTTCTTGCACCTGGAGATATGAAACACGCTGCCGAAAAGGTTGAATCCGCCGGAAATAGTAAAATAATGCTAACCGAGCGCGGAACCACATTCGGATATAACAATCTTGTTGTTGATATGCGCTCGCTTGTTATTATGCGCAATCTGGGTTATCCGGTTGTTATGGATGCAACTCATTCTGTACAAATGCCGGGAACAGGAAATGTAACCGGCGGACAGCCTGAATATATAAAGCCTTTAGCAAAAGCTGCTGCTGCAGTAGGAATTGATGCTCTTTTTCTTGAAGTTCATCCGGATCCGGCAAAAGCATTAAGCGATGCCGCAAGCCAATTGCCTTTAAACGATTTAAAAGCGTTATTAATTACAATTAAAAAAATTGATGAAGTAAATAAAAAAGAGTAAGAGTAAGAGAAAAGAGTAAGAGAAAAGAGTAAGAAAAAGCATAAACAATCATTCCCTTTTCTTGCTTACTCTTACTCTATAATCTTATTCTTTAGACTTACTCTCTAGCCGGAGGAAAAAGTTTTGACTGAAAATAAAATTATTGAAACCGCAAAACACGTTATTGAAACTGAAATTAAAGCAGTTAAAAATCTTATTAATAATATAAATAAAGATTTTGTTGCCACTGTTGAAGCAATTTATAATTCTACCGGAAGAGTTGTATTTACCGGGATGGGAAAATCGGGATTGATTGCCAGAAAGATTGTTGCCACTTTAAATTCCACGGGAACTCCTTCAATATTTCTGCATCCTACCGATGCACTGCACGGCGATTTGGGAATGGTGCGCAAAGAAGACATTGTAATTCTTGTTTCGAAAAGCGGAAATACCGAAGAACTTGCAGACCTTGTTTCGATGTTAAAAAGAATGAATGTAATTATTATCGGAATGGTTGGAAATCCTGACTCGAAAATAGGAAAAGCCAGCAGCTTTATTCTTAAGGTAAATGTTGAAGAAGAAGCTTGTCCTTTCGATTTAGCCCCAACAGCCTCTACAACCGCTGCGCTTGTTATGGGCGATGCTTTGGCAGTTGCCCTTTTGGAAAAACGCGGATTTACCGAAAAAGATTTCGCAATGCTTCATCCTGCCGGAAGTCTGGGAAAACGCCTTTCGTTGCGGATTGATGAAACTATGAAGAAAGGAGATGAAATTCCAAAAGTTTCACCCGACACTTCAATTAAAGATACAATTTTCGAAATCACTTCAAAACGGCTCGGGATGACCTGTGTTGTTGATGAAAACGGAACGCTGAAAGGAATTATTACCGACGGCGATTTGCGAAGACTTTTGGAAAAAACGCTTGATATAAAAAATCTTACGGCAAAAGACTTAATGACGCCTAATCCTAAAACAACAAAAAAAGAATATCTTGCATCTTTTGCGCTTCAGCAGATGGAAAATTTTAAAATTACCAGTATAATTGTAACCGATAATAAAAATATACCTGTAGGAATTGTGCATCTTCACGATCTTGTAAACATAGGACTTCAGGCAAGATGAAAAATCAAATTTCAATATTATTTATTTTTCTGTTTTTTTTATCCTGTTCGGATGAAAAAATAAAACCTCTTATTGCAACCGAAATGATTAATGGAAGAATTGCAACTCAGGAAAGCTGGAATTCGAATATATATTTTACTGAAAACGGAAAATTAAATGCTGTTCTGTCTTCTAATCATTTGATGGCTTACGATGAGGATAAGGAAACTCTTCTTGAAGGAGTTTTAATAGATTTTTACAATGACGAAGGAAATAAAAGTTCAAAGCTTACAAGTAAACGCGGAAAGGTTGATAACAGCACAAATAATATGTATGCCATCGACAGCGTTGTTGCAGTAAACGACAGCGGAGTAACACTTAAAACCGATGAGCTGATGTGGAGAAATACGGACAGGAAAATTGTAACAGACCGTTTTGTGACTATTACTTCGCCCGACGAAGAAATACAGGGTTACGGTTTTGAATCGGACCAGAATTTGAATAATTATATAATTTTTAATATAACTTACACTGGCAACAAACCTAAAAAAAATGAGTAAATTTTTTATTGTACTATTAGTTTTTTTTGCAAGCGTTGTAAATATTTTCCCTCAGGAAGATAATACTGAGATATTTGTTGTAATAGGCGACAGTCTGTTTGGAAAAACAATTGACGGGCAAAGAATTCGCGAAGTGCACGGGAACGTTATTGGAACTCAGGGAAATGTAAACATAACCTGTGATAAAGCCATACAGTTTTTATCAACCAATTCTGCACAGCTTATCGGTAATGTTATTATCACTCAGGACAGTCTCCGTATTTTTACAAAGCAGGGTTTTTACGATGCTAATACGAAAACAGCATATTCATACGACGGCGTTTTTTTGGAAGACGGTCATATGACGCTGAACGCCGATTCGGGCTTTTATTATATGAACGATAAAATTGCCGATTTTTACGGTAAAGTA
>CAYTFZ010000070.1:6948-11740 GCA_964437215.1 uncultured Melioribacteraceae bacterium
GCCGAAAACGGAACTATCGATACGCTTTATATCCTTGCAGAAAAAATGACTGCCATACAGGATTCTTCGCAGCGGATTATTGCCGAAGATTCGGTGAAAATTTTGCGCGGAACATTTTCGGGAAGGAACTCCAAATCGTATTATTTCCGAGATGAAGAAAAAATATATATGCCCCGCCAAAAAGAGGACAAGGAACCGCCGGTTATGTGGTATAATTATTCGCAGCTTTCGGGAGATACAATTTTTATCTATCTTGAAAAGAACGAATTAAAAAAAATGGATATAATCAAAAATGGTCTGATTATTTCGCAGAATGCTAATTACCTGTATCGTTTCGATCAGATTTCAGGCGACCGTATTAAAATGTTTTTTGAAGACCGGAAGCTGAAGCGCACCGATATTGACGGAAGCGTTTTAAGCATTTATTATATGTTCGAAAAGGAAGAAGAAAACGGACTTATAAAATCAAGTTCCCAAAATGCAGTAATATTTTTTAATGATACAACAATTATTGACGTAAAACTTTACGGTATGCCGGTAAGCGAGTATCATCCCGAAAATCTTGTAATAAATAACGAGCAGTCTTTCACGCTCCCGAAATTTATAATATACAGCGGCAGACCTGATAAAGCATTTATTAAAAAAAGACAAGAGATTTATGAACGGAAATAACAAGGTTCTTTCGCTCCGAAGCGAGGGACTAATTAAAACATATCGGAAAAGAAACGTTGTAAATGATGTTTCTGTTGGAGTTAAACAAGGTGAAATAGTCGGACTTCTTGGTCCTAACGGAGCAGGAAAAACCACAACATTTTATATGATTGTAGGAATGATTCAGCCGGACGGCGGAAGAGTATTTTTGGATGAAACCGAAATTACCGGCGAACCTATGTATAAAAGGGCCCAAATGGGAATCGGCTATCTTCCGCAGGAAGCTTCGGTTTTCAGGAAATTAAGCGTGGAAGATAACATCATGGCTGTTCTTCAGATGCGTAAATTAAGCCGCGAAGAACGGAATGACAAGATGGAAAGACTTCTTACAGATTTAAATATCACACATATCCGAAAATCGATGGGCTATCAATTAAGCGGCGGAGAACGGCGCAGAACAGAGATCGCAAGGGCGCTTGCTACCGATCCGAAATTTATCCTTTTAGATGAACCTTTTGCAGGAGTTGACCCCATTGCAGTTGAAGATATAATGACGATTGTTGCAAACCTTAAAAACAGAAATATCGGTATTCTTATTACTGATCATAACGTCCACGAAACTTTAAGCATTGTAGATAATGGGTATATCCTCATAGAAGGTAAAATTTTCCGTAATGGAACTGCAGAAGAACTTGCTAACGACGAGCAGGTGCGCAAGCTTTATCTTGGAGAGAAATTCAAGTTAGAAAGATATGAGTAATTCCAGCTTTTGCAGAGAAATGTTTTTTATATAAAAGTATATTTACATTTCGATATTACCATTTGTTAATTTTCCTATTTAAATATTTCTTTTTATAAATATTTTCTTATTTTTTGTATAAATAAATAAACCTTTATTTAAAACTTTTGTGAATAAATTCAGACATAAAGTGTTTTGCGGTCTCGAAGGTCTTCTTGAGTTTTATGATATTTGGAACCGTACCGTGCAGGAAGATGAAGCAACTGATATTACTCATCTTCCTATTTGGTATAAAGTATTTTTTTCCACTGTAGAAAAAAACAGTCACCATTTTTATTTTATCACCCTCTGGGAAGATGAAAATAAACTTCTTGCTGTTGTTCCGCTAAAAACATCTCTATTCAGGTATTTCGGCATAAGTTTAAAATCCATCGAACTGCCCTTTCACGAGGAATTAAACTACAGGGATATCTATATTAACAAGCAAGCTGATAAAGATGAAATCGTAAAGCAAATTTGGAATGCGCTTTATTCGTTTAATCAAAAATGGGATGTGTTTGTCTGCCTTTACTATCATTCACCTTCATATTTATCAGGTTTGTTAAACTCTTTTCCCGGTAAGTTTAAACTGGCAAAAGAAAGCAGCAGAATAGATTACATTGAAAGTCCCGGTTACCAAGCGCTTATGGATTCAAAGCCTAAAAAATTCTGCCGAAATCTTTCGCGTTTAGACAGGAAAATACATTCCGAGAAAAAGGTTGATTTTATTTACGAAGAAACAGAAGGGACTGTAAACAATCTTTTTTATTCCTTTCTTGAACTGGAAGCTTCGGGATGGAAAGGAAAAAAAGGGAAATGTTCGGCAATTTTATGCAACCGGGATCTTACGAATTATTACATCGGATTGATGAATGAAAAGGATGCCGGACTTAAATTTGATGTGAATATTTTAAAAGCGGATAATAACTGTATTGGCGGTTTGCTTGGCGTAATTTATAAAGATCTTCATTACTCTATAAAAATAGCATACAACCAAGATTATTGCGAGTTTTCTCCCGGACAAATACTTTATAATTACAGCTTAAAACGGCATCTTGACGATATGTCTCTTAAATCAAGCAATTTTATGTCAGGGTTTAACTGGCAAATTCCCTGGCGAACAGGTTTTTTCCCTACTTATAATGGAATGTTTTTTAAAACCTCGACAAAGGCATTTTTTGTTTTTCTCCTTGTAATATCTGTCTGTAAGTTGAAAATACTGTTGGATAAAATAAAATCAATCCGGAAAAAAGAAACACAAAATTAGAATGCTCTTGAGAGGGATTTTTCTTTTTAATCTGTATTTAAACCAAACATTGGAATAATTTTATGAATCCTTCTTCTGCCCGCCTTCACGTCGTAGATGCACTCCGCGGCTTTGCAATTGTATCGATTATGCTTCTGCATAACCTCGAACATTTCGACTATTATTTTATTCCCGCAGGTTTACCTGTTTGGATGCAGACTTTAGACAGTTTCATTATGGACAGTATGTTTTTTCTGTTCGGGGGAAAATCGTATGCGATTTTTGCACTTCTTTTCGGCTTAACATTTTTTATTCAATCGGATAATCAGGAGAAAAAAGGGAAAGATTTCAGACTGAGATTTGCCTGGAGACTGGTTCTGCTTTTATTATTCGGCTTAATAAACTCGGCATTTTACGAAGGCGATATCCTTATGATTTACGCCGCCTTAGGATTTTCTCTTATTCCGGTTGCAAAACTTAATAATAAAGTTGTGTTTATAATTGCTGCGGTTTTTATGTTTCAACCTTATGAGTGGATAAATTTTATCTGGGGTATCCAAAACCCGAATGCAGTATTAGCTGACCCCGGCTCGTGGGCATATTTCGGAAATATGAAAGAATATATTGAAGGAAATTCAATTATAAATACTCTTTTCGGTAATCTTACAAACGGAAGAAAAGCTATAATTTTATGGAATTGGGAAAACGGACGTTTTTTTCAGACAATATCTTTGTTTATGCTTGGAATGTTAGCCGGACGAAAATTTCTTTTTAAAATTTCTGACGAAAATAAAAAGTTTTGGAAGACTGTTTTAATTGTTTCAGCCATTGCTTTTATTCCGCTATTTATAATAAAAGACAGTCTTGGCAGCTGGATTGAAAGCGAAGCAATTAAGCGTCCTTTATTAACAATCGAAACAACGTGGTCGAATCTTGCATTTATGTTTATTCTGGTTTCGGGCTTTGTGCTTTTGTTTCAGACAAAAGTTTTTTACCGCATTCTGAATGTTTTTTCTTCTTACGGAAAAATGAGCTTGTCAAACTACATAATTCAATCAATTATCGGTTCATTCATCTATTACGGATTTGGTTTGGGTTTATATAAATATACCGGAGCAACATATTGTTTGCTGATAGGGATTGCCCTTGCAATTTTACAGGGATTTTTCAGCAGCTGGTGGATGAAAAATCATAAACAAGGACCATTGGAAACTATCTGGCACAAATTAACCTGGATTGGAAGCGGAAAGTAAATTGTTTTTGCTGTCAGTAGCTAACCTTACAGCGGTCAATTACAATATTCCGGGACGTCAGGTTCTGGCCTGACCTGAAATAGAAATAAGATACTGTTGCAAAACTAATTATTTAAACAGTAATATCATTGCTTCTTTTGCCGTTACTACTTCTTTTATTTCAACTTTTTCGTAGTATGGTTTCCACATCGAAAATTTATGCTCAAATTCTTCAAAATCTTTAACGTTCCAATAACTTATTCCAACTGATGGATCTTCTTTTTCGCAGTATGTTTCACTTATAATGGCTGATCTGTCTAACTGATTCGACATTAGTTTTTCACCGAATATTTTAAGCGTTTCAATTTTAACTTTCACTTTAATCTGAATTATCATTGAATTTCCCTCTTATTAAATATAACAACTAATTGAATGCTAACGGTTTTTACCGTTATTATTCTGCCCTTAAAATAGGAATAAAATAAACACTTTCCTAATTTTTACAGGATTCTGCTAATTAATAATATCAAAGCAAACGCAAATTCTACTTATCTTCTTTTTTTTCCTTATGAATATCATGACAGTTTGTACAATTGCTATACTTCTTAGCATTCTTCTCATGCGATTTAGGAAAAGGTTCTATACCTGTTTGACTGTGACAGGTTTTACAGTCTGTACGGTTATTGCCTGGGTGCGATTCCGCAGAATTACAACCGGCAAATAATACAATAACAACTAATAAATAAACTGCATACTGAAAAAAAAGCTTTGTTTTCATTTTATTCCTTAATTTAAACTATTTGTGCATCACTACTTTTTTATATAACTGACATCTAAAAAAGAATGCCGATTAGCTGCAACCGCTTTTTATTTATTAAATATTCT
>CAYTFZ010000070.1:11840-14603 GCA_964437215.1 uncultured Melioribacteraceae bacterium
GGAATAGATTTGTATTTTTAAGTGAACTTCTTTTTCCTTAATGCTGATTTCGCATCCGGTTTAATTTCTTAAAGCCGGTTCATTTTAGTTTGCTTATAATAGGGTTAAAAGCTTTTGTAAAAACCAGAACGCTGTCGCCCATTTTCAAATTTTCAATATCATCGGCAAAGGCAATAACCTTAATAATCTGGTTACCGCCCGAAATAACTGTGACAATATAAAAAGTTTCCTGCGGTTCAATTCTTGCGACAATTCCTGTAATCTGCACTTTCCCGCTTACACTTTTATCCGAAAAAACATCTTCGGGTTTTCCGCAGCGGCTAATTAAGCCTTTTTCAATGCAAATAACTTTTGTGGAAAGTTTAAATACTTCAGCAAGGTCGTGACTTACCATAATTGTTGTTGCACCCGACAATTTATGCGCAACTGCAATTTCATCCTGAAGCAGAGTTCTCATTTCGGCATCGAGAGCGGAAAGAGGTTCATCAAGCAGCAATAACTTTGGCTTACGGGCTAAAGCGCGAGCTAATGCCACACGCTGTTTTTGTCCGCCGGATAGCCCGCCGGGTTTGTTCTTTTTAAATTCGGTTAACCCGAATATTTCAATTAGTTCTTTTACTTTTCCGGTATCTTTTACAGGCTGCCCGAATTGTATATTTTGCTCTACTGTCATATTGGGAAATAATGCAAAGTCCTGAAACATCAGACTTATATTTCTTTCCTGCGGCGGAATATTTATTCTTCTTTCTGAATCGAACCATACTTTTCCGCCAAACACAATTTTTCCCCTGTCAGGATTTAATAAGCCCGCGAGAATTCTTAAAAGAGTAGTTTTACCCGCTCCCGAGGGACCGAAAAGTGCCACAAGTTCACCTGCATCAATTTCGGTTTTAACTGTTAAATTAGTTTTACCGTTGGAAGTGAGCAACATTTTCTCAATATCAATATGTATTACTTCATTTTCCATATATTACTTTTTTTGTTAACGCTGTAAATTGTAGTTAAAAGAACCAGTGAAATAAGAAACAGAATAAGCGCGTACTGATTTGCAGTTGAAAAATTTAATGCTTGAACCTCATCGTAAATTGCTATTGAAGCCACCCGCGTTTCGCCCGGCATATTTCCGCCAACCATAAGCACCACCCCGAATTCGCCTATGCTGTGAGCAAATGTAAGCGCCACAGCTGTTATAATTGAAGATTTTATATTCGGGATTAAAACTCTGAAAAAAGTTACGGTTTTCGATTTTCCCAAAGTGTAGGCTGCTTCGCGGAAACTTTCCGGTAAAGCAACTAATCCGTTATGAAGCGGCTGTATCATAAAAGGCAGACTAAAAATAACTGAAGCAAGCAGAATTCCTTCAAATGTAAATGCTAATCGCAGACTAAAAACATCAGCCAGCCACTCCCCAAATAAATTACACGGACTGTAAATTACCAGCGTGTAATAACCAATTACAGATGGAGGTAAAACCATCGGCATACTTACCAAAGCTTCAATCAAGGGTTTTATTCTTAACTTTGAATATGTCAGCCAATAAGCTACCGGTAACCCTATAATTATAAGTATAATTGTTGTAAATAGCGCCAGTTTAAATGTCAGCATTATTGTTTGGAAAAATTCCTGATCCATCTTATTTCCCTGCAATTTTCATTAATGATATTTCATTCGCTTTAACGAGAGCTTCAATTTCTTCTCCCGCTGCAATTAAAAGTGAATCTGCTGCGCGGGTAGTAACTACTGATTTAATTAAATTTTCTCCGAATTGAAGAGTAATTTTGCTAAGTAGCTGACCGCGTTCTACACTTATAACTTTACAGTTCATCCTGTTCCTTACGCTGATATGACCTGTTAACTTCTTGGCTAAAGAAACTTCTGTCTCTTTAAATACAAGATTAACTGATTGTTCTTTTTGTAACCATTCCGGTTTTTCTGCCGATTCAATGAGCAGAGCTGAAAAGCCCTGCCCGTTGACTTCCAAATCAATCAGCATTACTGCACCCGATTGCTGAATGTTAGTTATTTTACCTGTTAGTTTATTCATTTTAATCTGATGTTATGGAACCAAATAACCGTATTTTTCAAAAATGCTTTTACATTCGCTGCTGAAAACGAATTTTAGGAATTTTGCAGCTTCGGGATTATCCTTCCCCGTTTTTAAAAGAACTAAAGATTGTTCTATAGGAGTGTAACTTTCAGTGTCGAGCTCAAAATATTTACCTTTCATTTCGGGAGATATTGCCAAAGAGAGAGCAATGAATGCAGCTTCGGCATTACCGGTTTTTGCAAACTGGGCTGCCTGCGAAATATTGTCGGCGTACACAATTTTATCTTTTACTTTACCAAAAAGATTGTAATGTTTCAAACATTGTAAAGCCCTTTCGCCGTAAGGCGCTAACTCGGGTTTTGCAATTGAAATCCTGTTAACCGATTTATCCGCGAGAATTTCTATCCCTTTTGAAACATCAACCATATTGCTCCAAAGTACAAGTTTACCCAGTACGTAGGTTTTTACTTCGCCGTATATAAGATTATCATCTTTTAATTTCTGCGGAAACTTCTTATCCGCCGCCATAAAAATGTCAAAATCTGCTCCATTTGTAATTTGCTGATACAATGTGCCCGATGAACCCAGGCTAATCACAATTTTAGTTTCCGGATTCTGCTTTTCGTATTTTGTCTTAATTTCCTCAATAACAAAATTAAGATTTGCGGCAGCGGCAATTTTAACAGTTTGTGCTTTTAGATTAAGGCTTAGTACCA